>JBHLPG010000150.1:0-9120 GCA_048939725.1 Promethearchaeota archaeon
TAATTATGAAGTTCGATCGTGAGGTAGGAAAGGTGTTAAGTCAGAGTGAGGCATTTTTTACAGTCGATATGAATAGAAAAGGCGTAAAAGAAGTAATTCAAAAAAATCCCTCCATTTTAATGGAAAAAATTGAAGAATTATTTGATATTCCGATAAATATGAATCCAGAAACAGATTTAAGCAGGTATTCAGTAAATTCAGAAAATGAGATGGAAGTTTTTGCACTTTTTAGAGAATTAATTGAAGTCATTATTAGGGTCAAAGAAAATCCAGAAATCGCTTATCGTTGATGAAAACATCTAAGAATTGTCCACCAAAGAGGCTAGATCATTTAAAAGTAAAAAAAAGTAAGAATGCGGGGGATGGGATTTTCGCCTGCTTAGTTTGAAGCTAAGCAATGTTTCGAACCCACGTACATCTATATGACTGGATTGCTTATCAAATGGCGATCTTAAGTCCAGCGCCTTTGGACAGCGCATTAATGTGTGATATGCTAAGCTATCATCTAGCCCGATTAATGCCGCCTTTGACCTAGCTTGGCTACCCCCGCTTCTTAAAGACGGAGTCATAACGTCTTGGGGGCAAGATTTGCAGGATGAGGATCAGCTTTTATCTTTTTTAAGATGTGACTATTAATTACCAAGTGGTAGTGCTCCTTAAAAAATAACGTGCTCCTTTGATATGACCAGAATTGTGTTTTCTAAGCTGGAAGTTTATTCATCCCTCTGATTTGAATAAATTTCGTTAGAAAACGTGAAATGCTTACAAGAAAATTCCAAAGAGTCATTTTTATGCAGAGATGAGTAAAGTGATTGAAAAATTAAATTCCAATAAGTCGAAAAAGACCATAACATGGGATTTTTCATCAGTTATCTTAGTTGAACCAAGTAAACCTCAAAATCTTGGGAATATTGCCCGAGTGATGATGAATTTTGGTTTTATAAATCTTATACTAATTAATCCTGTTATTGACTTATCCGATCCAGAGATCAAGGTTATAGCTCGTCGTGCTGATATGATAATAAATCAAGCTAGGCTTTTCACGGATTTACAGGATGTAAGAGATAGTTTTGATTTTATTATTGGTACTACAGCTAGAGTAGGTGGGGATTATAATCTGAGAAGAATTACAATCCCTCCTGAACGATTATCGAAGGAGGAATTCTCCTACAATAAGCTAGCAATTGTGTTTGGAAGAGAATCCTCAGGTTTATCCAATGAGGAAATCAGTATATGTGATTTACTCGTTACAATTCCAACTCATACCTCTTATCCAGTCATGAATATTTCTCACGCAGTTGCGATTATTCTATACTACCTTTCTCGTGAATTTCAAGGGGTTTATCAGAATTCGAAGAAGGAATCAAAGCATCGTATAGCTTCATTTAGAGAACGACAACAGCTAGAGAATTATTTTGAAAACGTGATTACTTCTACTGGATATCGTCCTGAAAAACACCAGGTGGCATTACAAGCATTTTCGAATGTTCTTTCACGAGGATATGTCACGGGACGCGAATTAACCACCCTGATGGGAGTAATGAAATGGATAAATCTAAAACTTCAAAATCAATAAAAAAATACAATTATTAGATTCTTCACTAGAAACTCAATGATAAAATTAAAGAAAAGAAGGAAAACGGGGGTAACCGGCAACTCTTCTCCTATTGGAGATAAAAATTTAAGAAAAAATCTCATGTAAATCATTTACACGAAACAATTATACCAAGCGCCGATAGTCCAGCCTGGTAAGACTCCTGTCTGCCACACAGGTGACCTGGGTTCAAATCCCGGTCGGCGCATTTAATCTTTTTACCTCATCAGGCTATTTTTCAATCGTAATACTCTTCTATATTCTTTAAGAGACCTTTTTTCGAAATGTGTCCCATCCTTTCATCTCCACAGGTGTTAAAGTTTCGTTTCGTGAAACAAAAACACCTTGAGAATCTATACATTCACCAATAACCAAGAAATGGCAATTCTCTTCTGAAAAAATTTGCTCTACTTTTTCTAAATCGGAAGATGGAACCGTGAAAATTAGTTCATATTCTTCCCCCCCAAACATAGTGATTTCTAAAATCATGTCATATGAGTCTAATGAGGATTTAAGCTCTGGATGGGTAGGAAGGTTGTATATCACAATTCCAACGTTTGAAGCCTGTGCTATCCAGTGAAGTGATGTTGCTAATCCATCAGAACTATCTATTGCGGATGTTGCCAACTTATGTTCACTAAGTAAAACACCTTCCGTCAGTCTCGGTTGAGGTTCATAAAGCGATTTAATGCCGATTTCAAAAAGCTTATCTGAAATTGTTTCATATTTTCTAGTTTCTGGAGATAGAAGATAGTCTAATCCTATAGTAGTCAATCCAAAATATCCTGTTACACAAACTAAATCTCTTGGTTTGGCATCTCTTCTAGTCAGAATTTTTCCTCCTTTTATAGAACCTACTCCTACTCCAGTCAAGACTGTTTCAGTTGAAGATCCTAAATCGCCACCTAAATATTTCGCTCCATATCTATGGCTAGTTTTTTGGATAGCTGCAACCAAGTCTTTAAGCTCAATTTCCTTCATTGTCTTTTCTAGAACCAAAGATGATATAAATAAATCAGGACTGGCTCCTTTCGCAACTAGATCAGAGAAGGTTATTGCTACTAGCTTTCCTCCTATTTGTTCCCACGTTTGTTGAGGTAAGAAATCAGAATTTCTACTCATGGTGTCAACATTCACAAGAATATACGGTTGATTACTACTATAAAGATAGGCATCTTCATTTCTCCCAATAAGGTCAGAGGAGTCAATATAGGCTTGAAGGAGATTGATGATCCTTAATTCTCCCAAATTTTCGAGGTTCTGCATTTGTATGTCTAGTTCTCGTTCCACTATTTTTATTTTCACTTTATGTTTAGGTCTTTCGTGAAAGTAAATGAGTGAAAACACAACCGAAAGTCACGAAACCACTGAAGCGAAGTTACGAGCTTTTATTCAGCCAATTGTCTTCGTAATTCTTTTAGCAATCATTTTGTCATTATTCACTCTTGATTACTATGCAGCAATACAAGAAATAGATCCAAACTATACTCGTCCTGATTTTTCCCCAATTCCTGAAAATCCAGAGGATCCAGGTGGTATAGCTTTTGGAGCAATATTAAACATGATTTTTTATGTGACATTAGCTTTTATTGGTGGGTTGGTAGTTTTGATTATAATTAAGAAAGGATTTATGCAGTTCTTGGTTTATTTCTTTGCAGCTATGATGGGATTTAGCTGGTTCGTATTTGGCCTTTTCTATGGAATTGTTGTTTTATTGGGAGTTTTAAACCTCTTCTGGAGTGTCTTTCCTTCCTTACTTCAGAATTTGATTAATGATTTTTTTGAATGGAGTGTAACATTTGGTTCACAAGAAATTTCCATAATCGAAATAATGTTTTGGCTATTTGCCATACTGTTAGGATTACTAGGAACCTTTGCATTCGGAATTCAGAGTTTTGATAAAATTTGGATTCGAAATTTGATGATGATATTTTTTGGTGCGATGATTGGCTCAATGCTAGCAATACATCTTGGTTTACTTACTACTGTCCTCATCTTAGTAGGATTATCTGTATACGACATTTATGCTGTGTTCCGTGGTCCATTGAAAGGAATCATTGATCATGGACGTGAAACCGCGAAACAATACGAAAATAATGCGGATCTTTATAATGAGGGGGAATTTGAGAAAGTACCGTTACTACCAGCACTCCCCGTCTATTCTACTCCATTAATTAATATTGGTTTAGGTGATTTTGCGTTTTTTAGTATGCTAATCAGTGTTGCAGTTGTTATAGGCTATGAATTAACAAATCCAATTCCCTTAATCGCAGCGCTTATTGGACTCTTTGTAGGTGCGTATTATACATTCAGATTATTAACAAAAGAACGAGCCCTTCCTGGTCTTCCCTTACCTATCTTTGGTGGATTAGGATGCTTAATTTTAAGTGTCTTAGGGAGTCTAGTCTTGGGTATCAATAGTCTAGATTCAATTGTAGCTCTTTTCTTGTAGCAAATTTTTCTTATAGGATAAGTGTTATTACCCAACTTACATAGCAAATAGAGCTTCTCTTTCGAGTTGGATAAGGTATTCATTCACCTTTGTTTCGATATCAATACCCAACTGTCCAGCTAAGATAATGGAATTTAAAAACGTGGTTAATATTTCCTCAACTACTTTTTCATTATTTAGCAGATTAGGATCCACCATCTTTTGAAGTGAATTAACCAATCTTGGATTAAAAAAGGGTGATTTCACACTGTAACTTCCTGTAAAGTGATTAATCAATGTCTTAACTCGATCTTGAATCTCAGATACACTCATGTAATACTGCATCGGGGTTTCACCTTGTCCGAAATTTTGCTTCATGTTTCTATTGGTTTTTTCTTATTTATTAAGATTTTCTGGAAATAGTACAGAGATAAATAATCATTAAAGAGATCGCGATTTGAATTTATTCTTCTTTTTTGTCGTTATTTCTCATATTTTACACTCGAAATAGTGGGGGCGGGGGGTTTGTCACATAAATAACACTAGGGGATACAACAAAATCTAGCGATGATTTATATTTTAAGCAGGTTTGTTAACTCTAAGAAGATTAAAAAAGATGGAGGTGTATTTTCGAAATAGATTTCATTGTTTTTATTTGTAAAGACGAAAAAATTCAGATTCTGAACTTCAATATAATGTTTTACATACGAGATATTTCTAATATCATCATACTCACCAGTAAAGAAGTAAGGTTCCAAACGGATGGTTATTATATTTATAATTGTGATTTTAGATCTTTTCTATTCCTTTAATTAAGAGGATCCTGTTCTAATTAACAAGAAAGAATATAAATTTAGGTAAAATCCCTTGAAATAGTCGTATTTTATCACCAAATCAGGTTATTATCCCTTGATTCTAAAATGATAGGTGATCCAGAGAAAAAAGACTAAGATCAAAGCTATGAACTAATTAGGAACTTAAAACAATGCCAATCACTGAACCTGAGAAACGAGAAGTTGTTCGTAAGGCATTACTTGATATGATGATTTGTAGAAAGTGTTATGCACGAAATCCTCCAGGGGCAACGAAATGTCGTCGTTGTCGTTCAACGAGATTACGTCCCAAGCGAAAAGAAAGAGCAGGATAAAAAAAATAAGATTAAATTCATTTCCTTCCTCATTTCTCAACTTAAGCTACTCTATTTTACATGGGGTGTATATTTGCATGTTTATGATGGCAGTATAGGCGAAGGAGGAGGCTCCATTCTTCGATTAGTGACATCACTTGCTCTTATGACACAAGAATCTGTGAAAATTATTAATATTCGTAAAAATCGGCCTAAACCTGGGCTTAAAACACAACATCTTGTAGGTCTTCGTGCCATAGCTGAATTCTGTGGAGGTGAATTAGAGGGAGACAATATTGGATCAGAGGTTATCTCTTTTATTCCTTCTAATTCATGGCATTCTAAACTGAAAATCCATGTTACAACAGCAGGCAGTTTGGGATTAATATTACAGTCTCTCCAAGTGGCTGTCGCTGGCGTTAAGAATCATACATTGGAAGTGGAATTTCAAGGAGGGGCTACTTTTGGTAAATGGGCACCAAGTATACCTTATGTCGATCATGTTACTTGGGAAATCTTTCGTAAAATGAATTTTGACCTCGAAATCAAGATAAATCGCCATGGTTTCTATCCAAAGGGAGGGGCACAAGTCTCAGCTAAATTGTGTTCTCCTCCTCTCATCCAAGGGTTGAACCTTGAAATCTTTTTGAAACCAAAATTAGCTAATATTTTATCATTCGAATCAAAACATCTTCAAAGAGCTCGAGTTGCAGAAAGGCAAACAGAAACAATCATTTCAGAACTTGAAAAACATGATATCAATTCAAAGGTTATCAATGAATCGGTAAGTTCTGATAACCCTGGTTCTGGTGTATTAATTTATTCAAAGGCAGAAAATGCTGTTATGAGTGGGGATTTTGTTGGTGAACGGAAGCTATCTGCAGAAAAAGTTGGTCAAAAAGCGGTCAAACGTTATTTTAATACAATTAAAAAAGAATGTACTGTTGATCCCTTTTTGGCTGATCAAATCCTACCTATCATGGCAACAGCTTCTGGTTCAAGTGTTTTTCTCACCCCTTACTTGTCTGAACACACTAAAACCAATATGAAGTTGATTAAGGATATACTTGATATTGAAGTTAACACAGAAAAGCTTGATGACCGATTCAAGGTGTCTATCGATTTTTAGCTAATTGAGTTTCCTTTGATATCCATTTTAGATAATTTTCACTCCCAGAGTGAATTGGATAAACCACAAAGGCAGGTAAATCATATGAATGAGATTCTTGGATCAATGACTGGATTTTATCAATTAAAAAATCTTGAGTTTTACACCATAATAGTATTTCAGTTGCTTCTTCAATCTCCCCTTTCCAGCGATATATCGAATGGACATCCTTAATTAAATTAACACAAGCTGCAAGTTTTTTCTCAAGTAAAAGGCGCGAGAATTCCTTGGCTTCCTTCAGACTCTCAAAAGTTGTATAAATCGTAACATACATGACTATTCCTCCTTATTTTTAATTACTCTTTTTGGGTAACTAAATCGTTGCTCCTTCCTACAGTTCAAACAAAAATAATGAATCTGCCTTTTTTTACTATTTAAGCGGATCCTAGCTGTTTTAACGCTTATTGGGTAATTGCATGACCGACAAAAATAGTACCGATACCGACGTGGGAGATGAAGTCGGCCCCTTTTCCCAATTTTCCGGGATGCTTGAAATAGATCACGAGATCGAAGAGGATTAGATAAACGTGTTTTTAGACTCTCCTCGATTAAGAATGTAATAGCTTCTCGTGTTAGAAAATGGATTTCTTGGCGTTCTACAGATCTTTTTTGTTTTTTGTAGCGACGAGAAGACACCATTCTTAAGAACACCTAATCATTAAATTTTATATCAACAAAACGAGTGTAATCCAAAATTACTCCGTTTCTAATTTAATCTTTAACTGGACAAAAAATGAAGCTTAGCTCCTAAAGTACCTGTTTCGTTACTAAACATTACTAACAAAGCTTTTTAATTTAAAGCAGGCGGGGTTGTATTGCCGGTAAAGGGCTATAATCCAAGAGGATTTGCTCCGATAGTGTAGCTCGGCCCATCATTCCGGGCTTTCGCCCCGAATCTGGCTGAATTCAATATCGAATCCAAGCGGAAGGACCCGGGTTCAAAGAATCCAAACATATTGTTTGTGGTTGGAAAGTCCCGGTCGGAGCATTCCTTTTTAATACAAAACTCAAATTTCATCAAGTGATTTATTATGAGTAGACCTTTAGATGTTTTAACAGCCGCTCTCAACAAGAAGGTTATCCTTAAAGTGAGAGGGCAACGAGAAATCCGTGGAATCTTACGTAGTTACGACCCTCACCTTAATTTATACTTGGAAGATGCGGAAATGATTTATCCTCCAAGAGAAGAGGAAGAAGCCATAACTGAATCATTAGGTAATATTATCTTACGAGGGGACAATGTAATTCTTATTTCTCCCCCGTAAGGAGCATGATTTTGTTAAAAAACTTCACATAACCGAGTTGTAAAGAATGACTAAAGGAACAGCATCACGAGGAAAACATACTGCGAAGCGAACTCATATGCAATGTCGTAGATGTGGAAATCGTTCATACCACAAACGTAAGCGTCAATGTTCTTATTGTGGATTTCCCAACCCGAAATTACGGCGATATTCTTGGGTACGTAAGAATTTCAATAGACGTCGAAGAACTGATTAAAAGAAATCTTGGTTTCTCTACTACAAAACATGTAAAAATTTTTAATCACTTGCTAGAATTGACTGAAATGCTTCGGATTCACGCTTGCCGAGGTAGCTTAGAGTTTGCTTTAATAAGTAAACGAGAAACCCGGGAGTATCACCATCTTATAATGGTGTCGGATCCCGTAAGCGCTGGACTGAAGTCTCTAGTTCAGCTATGAGATGGATATCCAGTTGTCGTGCGTTCAAATCGCACCCTCGGCATCTTCTCATGTGTGTGAGCGGAGAGGAGCTCAATTAATTCTTAGTTTTTAATGAGAATGAATGGTAACAATGAATTTCATAAGATAAGTAGGATGAATAGTTTCTGTATGAGAAGAGAAAAAGTAAAGAGAATTAAGGAGGCTAGCTGCTAAGAATTTTGGTGAGTAGGAATATGAAATCTTTAGTAACATTGTCTTTGGGTGGAAGCATAATCAACCCTGGCGAAATTGACCGCCAATTCCTTACAGATTTTTCTATCGTAGTTAAAGAGCTCGTTGATCAACATAAATTCATGATTGTTTGTGGTGGTGGGAAGGTAGCTCGTCAATACATTAAGGGGCTACCCGAAGGATTGACTGAAGGCGAACGGGACTATATGGGTATTGCTGCAACTTGGCTCAATGCCCAGTTGTTAACCTATTATTTTAAAGGACACTGTTCTCCAATTTTACCTACCACTGTGAAAAAATTAACTGAACATCTCCAATCTTATGAAATTGGTATATCTGGAGGATTTTTACCAGCAATTAAAACTGATGAAGATGCAGCTATTTTAGCTGATTTGTTTGGGTCTCCCATACTTATTAACGTAACCAATGTTGATGGAATTTATGATAAAGACCCAAGAAAATTCCCTAATGCGAAAAAATACAAAGAACTGACCTATAAGCAGTTTTATGAAATTGTTTCTCCATTGTCTTTAGGCGCAGGGTCAAATGCACCATTTACGTTGATTGCTGCTAAGCTATGTGAACGTACCAATATGCGTATCATAATTTGTCCAAAGGATGCTACAAAAATAAAAGCTGCAATCAAGGGAAAAAATGTCGGGACAGTCATCCAAAATCCATGAGAAGTCATGAATCCCAATTCGTTTTCTTTAGAGTCTAACTCAAGAAATAAAACAGTTTTTCCATTGTGTCTTCCACCTCAAACATACGGAACAACATTATTTTGGGCTGAAGAATACTGGACTGTTATTAAAATCCAAGAATTAAAAAAACAATATCCATATATGGATCTTTCTGGGTTAATTGATCCTAACTTTGTACAGGA
>JBHLPG010000151.1:0-8344 GCA_048939725.1 Promethearchaeota archaeon
CGATCTGGGTGGGTCTCCTGCTGTTTTTGACATGAAATATGGGACAACTCCGATGGGAGCTATTGATACCATGCTGATTAATATTGCAGATGTTCAAATGGGAAAGTTCCTCAATCTCCCCACGAATGCCTACATGTCATTATCTGATTCAAAAGTTCCAGATGCTCAGGCTGGTTTTGAGGGAGGTATGGGTGCCTTATTAGCTGGATTAACTGGAGTCAATATGATAGCTGGACCAGGAATGATTGATTTTGAATCAACTCAAAGTTTTGAGAAATTAATCATTGATAATGAAATTGTAGGGATGGTTAAACGGTTTATTCGAGGAATTAGTGATTATGGTGAACCTTTTGCTGAATCTATTCTCAAAGATTATGATAGCAAGATTTCGCTTCTATCTCATCCTACGACATTGAATCTCTTTCGTAAGGAGCTCTATCTTCCATTCATCGTAGAGGGCTTTCAGGTAGTAAATAGAGAAACTCGAGACTTGTGGAAATTGAGTGGAGAAATGTCAGCACGACAACGAGCGAAAGAAATGGCTATCAAACTAAGTGAACGATCACCCAAACATCCAATTGATGATACGCTCAAACAGGAATTAGATAAAATCGCGAAGACTAATTTAAGTTGAATCCCTGGACAGGGTTACTCCAGTTCTTCCTTAAGAATTTCAAATGTCTTCTTTAATGTGACAAACCAACTTCCCAGTATAGAATTGTGGTGACTGATAATCTGTTTTGGGGTAAGAAGTTCAGAGGGCCAAGGACTATGTGCATCCTCAACTAATATAGCATCATAATTAAGGCTAAATGCTCTTCTACAAGTAGTGTCGACGCAATATTCTGTTTGTAAGCCTGCGATTATTATCTTCTTTATTCCTCGAGAATCCAGCTCTCTCTTAAGTGCTGTTTCTTGAAAAGCATCTGGATATGATTTTTGAATCACGAGATCCCCCTCACACGGTTCGATAGAAGGATGAATTTCCCAGCCATCAGTACCAGGCTCATCAGGATCACCAGGTCCTCCATTATGTTGAATATAAATAATAAGATTATCAGTAGAACGCATTTTAGTTATCATAGATTCAATTTTTGATACTAATTCTTCCCCATTAAAGATGGGATGCGGTTCTACAAAGTTTCCTTCCTGTATATCAAGAATTATTAACGCATGACTCGCCATAGGATCACAAACCAGACTCTCTTCGTCTTAGAAAAAGTTTGAATTAAAGCAGGTAGGAATAAATTCATTATATAATCCTTAAGACCAGATAAATTTTAATAAAATAGCTTTGAATCAAAAACGAACAGAAAATTATGAGTGGAAATGAGAATGAACGAAGAAATCATTTACATAGACGTCAAAACTTTGCATAATTTCATGCAGGATGTGTTTATTGGACTCAAAGTACCAAAAAAAGACGCCAAGATATGTGCGGATGTCCTTATAAGTTCAGATCTCCGGGGAATAGAATCACATGGGGTACAAAGATTAAAGATGTATTATGATCGTATTATAGCAGAAATCCAAAAATCAGTTACAAACTTTGAAATCATTAAGGAGTCAGAAACTACTGCATTAGTAGATGCTGGTCATGGTATGGGGCATGTTGTAAGCCATCGTGCAATGGAGCTCGCTATTAAAAAAGCGAAGAAATATGGTACGGGTGCGGTTGCAGTCAGAAATTCCACTCATTATGGCATTGCAGGATATTATGCTCTAATGGCAATAAAAGAAGGTATGATTGGAATTACATTGACAAATGCACGACCATCTATTGCTCCTACTTTTGGTGTTGAACCCATGTTAGGCACGAATCCCTTAACAATTGGATGTCCTACAGATGAGGAATTTCCATTCTTAATCGATTGTGCTACTTCAATTACCCAGAGAGGGAAGATTGAAGTGTTAGCAAGAACAGAGACACCGTCTCCGTCTGGTTGGGTAATAGATGCAGATGGAGAACAATCTACAGATACAATAGAAATCTTGGATAAATTAATGAAAGGAAGTGCAGCATTGTTACCACTAGGAGGAGCTGGAGAGCTTCTTGGAGGTCATAAAGGTTATGGTTATGGGACTGCTGTTGAAATTATTGCAGCAGCATTAACAGGAGGACCATTCATGAAAGATCTCACCCTCGAAAAAGGGTATAAATTGGGTCATTTCTTTTTAGCTATCAATATAGAGAGTTTCATCCCCTTGGACACGTTTAAGAAAATTGCAGGGAATATTGTTCGAGGATTAAGAAACTCACAGAAAGCACCAGGGGAATCAAGAATATACTCAGCTGGAGAAAAAGAATACGAAATGGAGATCCAGCGACGTAAAACAGGTATCCCAGTCAATTCCTCGATTTTACAGGACCTCATCGTGATGCGTGAAATGTTAGGATTGTCTAAATACTCTTTCTAACCCATTTGAAAAATTCTCTCAACTGTTCTTTAGACTAAATCTTCTCAGGATCGTCTTAGGAAATTGAGATATTTCGCTAGCAGGGGAATCTCAATCATTCTTATTCTCGGAGTTTTAGGAAGTTATCTCTGACATTCTCCGTGCTCCTAAGCATACACGGCAGGTTTTGAACTGTTTTCTAGCAAATGGGGTATGTCTACCACAAACTTGACAATGACGATACTCTACGAAAGCTTTTTTCATTTTTCTATCCCAAAAGTGAGAAACAATCATTTTTGTAGAGATAATCTTATAGTTTGAATCAATCTGAAGTTCAAATGCACTCTGTCCAAAGAGAATCTCGTGAGAAACTACAAGACCAAAAGAAGAGACATTAATGCACTGAGTTTTACCAATGAATTCCGAATACCCCCCACAATAATGAACATGACCAAAAATTGATAGGATCGGTTGATATGTTTCAATTAGTTCTCGTAAATAATATGATCCGATATGACGGCTTCCTAAACTAGAAAAATCAAGTACACCTCTAGGCGCACAATGGGTCATAAAAATTTGCTTTCTTTTCTCCTTTTGACCGAGACCTTGAATTATCTCTTCAAAGTCCTTTTGGATAGCTGGTTCTTCCCAACATTTCCCACTATGATCATCTGTAGTTTTATTAGCGTCCGCATATCCTAGAATAGGAACACCTTTAACATACCCAACTTGATTGTGACAATCATGAAAATTTGGGAATTCATCGCAAAACCATTCACGAATCTCATCTGTTACAGGGGTATTATTATAGGAAAAGTCTTTCTCGTAGTCCATTACATCTGTATTTCCCCACACGAAGAATACAGGTACAGAACCGTTATTTAACGCGTTAAGAACAGCATCATTCTTGATATGACCTTTAATCTGAGTCTTTTGATTCTCTTCCACACCGAAATTCCACATATAATCTTGAAGATCTCCTGCAATAAGTATCCCATCTGGTTTTCGCTGAATAAGATTTCGTATTAGTTTTTCTTGAGGGAGAACTTTGATATTCCTTGGAAGAGAAACAGGATTGCCTTGATGAAGATCGGAAATGGCAATCAGTTTTATAGTCAATTAGTGAACCTCGCGTTAATCTAGAACAATAACTCCTTATTTTGGAAGGAAAATATGATATAATATCTATTTCATTAAATCTTCTTTGTTATAGAAATATTTTTGTGTAACTTTTGACGAAGCAACAAAGTTTTATCAGTAAGCGAGACAAAAATTCATTGGACATCTTATGATATATTTTTCCTAAAAGGAGTACATAATCATGAATGTCTCTATAAAATCTCCAGGAGCAAGACTTAAAGAAGCTCTAGATCAAGAGAAACCCTTACAAATTGTTGGAACTATCAATGCACTAATGGCTATGATGGCGAAACGTATTGGGTTCCGTGCAATCTATCTTTCAGGTGCAGGAGTAGCAAATGCATCTTATGGCTTACCTGATCTAGGTATAACAACCCTTGACAACGTTGCAGAAGACTCTCGACGTATTACAGATGTTATAGACATTCCATTATTAGTTGACATTGACACGGGTTTTGGAGCAACAGCTTTTTCTATAACTCGAACAATAAAAACTTTAGAGAAAGTAGGAGTTGCAGGAGTTCATATAGAAGATCAAGAAGCTCAAAAACGATGTGGACACCGTCCTAAGAAAAGAATTGTCTCCATTGAGGAGATGTGTGATCGAATAAAGGCAGCTGCTGATGCTTGTAGGGATTCTGACTTTATGATAATGGCTCGAACTGATGCTCTAGCTAATGAAGGACTTCAAGGCGCTATAGATCGAATACATCAATATATCTCTGCTGGAGCGAATGCTATATTCCCTGAAGCCTTCACATCACTTGAAGAATACAAAGCAATAACTGATGTAATTTCAGTACCAGTTTTAGCTAATATAACAGAGTTTGGGAAGACTCCTCTGTTTACTGTTGAAGAACTAAGATCAGTAGGAGTTTCAATGGTCTTGTATCCCCTCACAGCATTTCGTGCAATGAACAAAGCAGCAGAGAAGGTCTATTCCACGCTCCGAGAGCATGGGACACAAAAATCCTCACTTGATATCATGCAAACACGAGCTGAGCTTTATGAATTATTAGACTATTACAGATGGGAAAACATTCTTGATCAATTAGGAGAGAAGAAAAATGCCTAGAAGAAAGCTTGGAGTCAAATATAAAATAGATCCAGGATTAAGAGGAGTAAACGTTGGTACTACTGCAATCTGTCCTGTAGGAGAAGAAGCGATTCATCTATCCTATCGTGGTTACTTAATTGAAGAATTAGCAAGAAATAGTACCTATGAAGAAGTATCACATCTCCTAATTCATGGAAATCTTCCCAATAAGCATCGATTAGCAGAATGGACATCACAACTAAGTGAAAATCGCTCATTACCCAAAAAACTGCAAAAATTACTTGATACTTTACCAACAAATGCTCATCCAATGTCTGTACTACGTACAACTATATCTAGTCTGGGAACAATCGAACCAGAAGAAGGATTAGAGGGAAGAATGCAAGCTCTTCGAATTCTAGGAATTTTACCCAGTATTATAGGTTACTGGGAAAGGAAGAGAGGTTCCTATGACAAGGAAGTCTCTTTTGACTCTTCAGAAGACACGATTGCTGGATATCTCTTACATATGATTAATGGTGAGGCTCCCTCAGCTCTGGAAAAACAGATAATGGATACATCATTAATTCTATATGCTGAACACGAATATGCAGCATCTACGTATGCTGCTCGCGTGTGCGCTTCAACACTTGCTGATTACTATTCATGTATTACAACAGCAATTGGAACACTTTCGGGTCCTCTCAATGGAGGAGCAAACGAAGCAGCTATCAAATTATTGTTAAGTTTTAAAGATAGTGACACTGCTGAGACAAAAGTACGACACATGCTCCAAAACAAAGATTTAGTGATGGGATTTGGCCATGCAGTATATGCTGATTATGACCCTCGCTCATTAATTGTTAAAGAACGAGCTCGTGAACTATCTAATGAGAGAGAAGAGTTTAATGAGCTTTTCCACATTGCAGAAGTAGTGGAGAGGGTTATGCGTGAAAATAATCTTTTTCCAAATTTAGATTTTTATACTGCAACTGTATATCATATATTAGGTATCGACCCTCACTTATTCACACCGATATTCGTTGTTAGTAGGTCTAGTGGTTGGGCTGCTCATATCCTTGAACAACGTGAAAATAACAAGCTTATTCGCCCTACCGCGGAATATATTGGTCCTAAAGAAAGTGTATTTCTTCCTATATATGAGAGGAACTAAAAATCTCAATTTAAGTTGTTTAAACACCTGGAAAGAGAAGGTGAATAGAAAAAATGTCAAACCAAATAGATAAGGAAATGGTAGATATTGCAGAATATATTTTAAATTATATTCCTGATTCTGATGAAGCATTTAACACAGCACGCCTATGTTTAATGGATAGTATAGGTGGTGCGGTTTTAGCTTTACGATTCCCTGAATGTGGCAAGATGCTTGGACCAGTTGTTCCAGGTACAGTTGTACCTAACGGTTCTCGTGTTCCTGGCACAACATATGAACTCGATCCAATCACTGCTGCATTTAACATTGGAGTATTGATCCGCTGGTTAGATTATAATGATACATGGTTAGCTGCAGAATGGGGGCATCCCAGTGACAATTTAGGCGCGATATTAAGTCTAGCTGACCATATATCCCGAAAAAACATTGTTAACGGATTAGAACCCCTTATTATGCGAGATGTTTTTTCTTGGATGATAAAGGCTTATGAGATTCAAGGTGTGATGGCTTTAGAGAATAGCTTTAATCAACGTGGAATCGATCATGTAATTCTAGTAAAACTGGCTAGTGCTGCCATTGCAGCTGGGATACTTAGTTGTAATAAGAAACAAATAATCAATACAATATCTCAAGTCTGGTGTGATATAGGGCCATTAAGGACATATCGTCATGCTCCTAATACTGGGAGCAGAAAAAGTTGGGCTGCTGGAGATGCCACGAGTCGGGGTGTTTTTCTTGCGTTACAGTCTCTCCGAGGCGAGATGGGCTATGATACATGCCTTAGTGCACCAAAATGGGGATTTTACGATCGCATATGGAACGGAGAACGGTTTAAATTCCAACTTTCTTATGGGAGTTATGTTATTGAAAATGTCCTTTTTAAAGTAGGTTATCCTGCGGAATTCCATGGCCAATCAGCAGTAGAAGCAGCAATTCAACTTCATCCAAAAATAATTAATCGTCTAGAAGAAATTGAAAGAATAGAAATCATCACACATGAAGCAGCAATACGTATTATAGATAAAAAAGGTCCCTTACACAATCCAGCAGACCGTGATCACTGTCTTCAATATATGGTCGCTATTGGCTTAATTTCTGGTAATGTCATCTATGAGGATTATGAAGAAGAACGTGCGTCAGATCCCCGAATTGATGAGTTAAGAGAGAAAATGGATGTTAAAGAGAACCCTCAATATACAAAGGATTATCACGATCCTGATAAACGCTCTATCACCAATTCAGTTCAGGTTTTCTTTAAAGATGGTACTAAAACTGAAAATGTTATGATTGAATATCCCTTGGGTCACAGAAGAAGAAGAACAGAAGCAATCCCACAGTTAGAAGATAAATTCCTTAATAATATCGCAGCAAGGTATCCAGTAAAAAAAGTAAGAGATCTTAAAGCACTATTTGAAGATCAAAAAAGACTAGAACAGATGCCTGTTCATCTTTTCATGGAGTTTCTTCAAGCTTGAGATCATAAATCTTTGTTAACGTCATTTTCTTCTTAGTATCGTAATCAGAATGAGAAATAGGCTTATTAATTAAATTACAGTTATTTTTCAATTTATAAGACATTTGGTTTATAAAATGTCTTATAAGGGAGGGAAAAGCATATCCATTAACAACTCATTAACTCTCATGACCTATTTAGGAAGTATGATAAAGATGAATTATCATTCATACAAAGAAGCTCATGAGTTATCAATAAAGAATCCCGAAGAATTTTGGGCTAAAGAAGCAGAAAAATTACATTGGTATACAAACTGGGATAAAGTTATTGATGATTCAAATTACCCATTTTTTCGATGGTTTGTTGGAGGTAAGACAAATATCTGTTATAATGCATTAGATAGACACGCATTAGGATCTAAAAGGGGAACAGCAGCATTAATTTGGGAATCCCCCGAAACTGATCAATCTCGTGTTTATACCTTCTTTCATTTATTTAAAGAAGTAAATAACTTTGCTGGTGTCCTCAAGAATCTTGGAGTTGAGAAAGGAGATCGTATCATCATCTACATGCCAATGATTCCTGAAGCAATAATTGCAATGTTAGCTTGTGTACGAATTGGAGCTATTCATTCGGTAGTATTTGCTGGATTTAGTCGTGAATCTCTTGCTGGTAGAATTGATGATGCTCAGCCAAAATTATTATTAACCTGCGATGCAGGAAGCCGAAATGGAAAAACCGTAAAATTAAAAGAAATTGTTGATGATGCAATAGAAATTTCAGAATTTAAATTGAATAATGTAATCATCTACGACCGTGGACTAGATCCTGAATGTCCAAAACAAGAGGGACGGGACCTTGATTGGCATGAACTTTTAGAAACAAAAAGTATGAACTTTGTAGAACCAGAGAAATTAGACTCTACAGATCCAAGTTATATTCTTTATACCTCTGGAACAACAGGGAGGCCTAAAGGTGTCGTACGGGATACTGGTGGCTATATGGTCTCATTGTATGCATCAATGAAGCAAATCTATGATTGTGAACCCGATAGAGATGTTTATTTCTCTACTAGTGATATTGGTTGGGTTGTTGGACATTCATATATTGTGTATGCACCCCTTCTCCTAGGAATTCCAACGGT
>JBHLPG010000151.1:8354-9113 GCA_048939725.1 Promethearchaeota archaeon
CACTTGTGTCTTTTCTGCTCCAACTGCTCTACGAATTTTGAAAAAATTCCCGTTAAAATGGATCAAGGATCACGATCTAACCTCTTTACGGTATTTTTTTCTAGCTGGTGAACCATTAGATGAACCTACTTATTATTGGTCTAAGGAAATTCTCGGTACGAAAATTGTGGATCATTATTGGCAAACTGAATCAGGTTGGAGTATTTTAACTAGTAGATGTATTGAAGATCTCGCAATAAAGCCTGGGGCTGCTGGTGTTGCAGCATTAGGTTATGACCTATTAGTAGTTGATGAGAATGGCAATGAAATGCCAAATGGAGAGAAAGGAACCCTTGTTTCACGACCACCCTTGCCACCAGGTACTTTAATGACTATCTATGGTGATGATGAGAGATATAAAAAGACCTATTGGGAAATCTTCCCTGATAAACAATACTATTATACAGGTGATTATGCAATTCAAGATGATGATGGTTATTTTAAAGTATTAGGTCGTGCAGATGAAGTAATAAAGATTGCAGGCCATAGACTAGGCACTCGTGAAATCGAAGAGGCCGTTTCATCGCATGATGCAATAGCAGAAACTTCCTGCATTGGTGTTGAGGATAAAGTGAAGGGTACGGTCGTTATTGCTTTCGTTGTTCTGAAAGAAGGCATTAAACCGTCAGAAGAGTTGAAGAATGAAATAATTCAAATTGTAAGGAGAGATGTTGGCCCAATTGCTGCACCAAAAGGAGTAGAAATTGTTAAGATGCTACC
>JBHLPG010000014.1:0-35172 GCA_048939725.1 Promethearchaeota archaeon
TGGAACTAAGATATTATCCCATTTACTCGGATCATAATCATTCTTGTAAAATTCTATAGGCCGATCAGCTGGTTTTTTAACCCAATTAAACTTCCATTTCCCGTTTAAAGAAGAATAAAAAGGTGAATGAGAAGGGTTATTATTTAAAGCAGTTTTAAGATCTTTGTACGGAACAAATGTGGCGCGGGGGAGTTCTTTATTGAAACCCACTATTGCAGGATTTTCCCAGTCATTGACTTTATTTCTTAACGCCAAAAATAAACCTCATGGCTATAACTCTTACATCTGAAAAAGATTAGAGGAAATTATCCTTTTTTGAAGGATTGAATAACGATTACTGTGAATAACTATAAAGTCTACTATTTATCTGCTAAATATTTAAAAGAGAATCGTAGAATTCATTCACAACCAAGAAAGGTGGACTAAACATGAGTAATCAAGAGAGAGTGGAATTCTACAAAGAACAAATTGACTTAGAGAATACAATTGTTGAAAAGGCTGAAAAAGTAGTTGAAGGGATGGAAAATATTCTTATTAGGGAACTAATTCTAGGTATTGCATTAGATTCCAAAAAGCATGCTGGCATGTTGAGTGCCTTAGTGAGTATGTACACGAAACCAACGCCCTCTGTAGCAGAAGAATTCGGCGAGGATCTAAAGAAAGCTATTACTGAGCACATTGAGCTTGAAAAACAAGCTATAAACACTTATCAAGAAAAATTAGAAACCACCGAGAACGAAAACGAGAAAATTATTATAAAAGCTATTCTTAACGACGAAAAAAAGCACCATAAATTGCTTCAAACAATTCAAAAAATGATTATCGATAAATTGACGTTATCTGAAAATGAATTATGGGAAATGGTTGAAGAGAGTTTATTTGATTTCGGAGAATAGAACCTAATCATAATTATTGAATAAATTAAGATTTATATAGCGACTTCCTCCATAACGGATATTTTTCCTCTCAACTCCCTTTTTTTCCTGTTTCTTTTTAGTTTATTTCATTTTTTTGGTAGGGGGGTATTAAATCTTGTAATAATTTAAGTTATTACGTATTTTTTAGTACCCTTTTTTCACAATATTTAAAAATACGTAGGTTCATATATTTTCTAGTTATTTAATTTTATTGCACATTAAATAGTAATTTGAAAATAATTTGATTATTTAAATTGAGGTTAGGTTTGTGAAATTAAGTGAACTATTGGTGATGAAAAAAATCGCTTATAAAATAGCTGCATTAGCCCTAGTCGTTGCATTAGTGCCAATGATAGTTATTACGGTTTTTAACGCAACAACTCTTCAAAATGAACTCTATTCAAATGTAAGACAGGATCTAGCTGACAGGGCAGCTGATATAATGAAAATCAGTGATGAAGTGCTATTAGATCCTGTAGAAACCATTGAAAGCTTAGCTGAAACCACAATGGTTCAAAGAAGCGCGTTAAATGCTACTGAACAAGATTGGAATGTCTTATGGGACAGTTATGAAGGAGCAAATTTTGATAATGACGAGAATATGAAGAACAATAAAACATCGAAGACTTGGAATCCAGATAACGACATTGATCCTGGACTCTCTGAATATTTGGACACTTTCGCAAATAAATTTGGGTTTTCCGAGGTTTTTATTACAGATTCGCGAGGTTATGTATACGCCTGTACTCAATCAGTTCCAGGTGATTTTTTGCAGAAAGATGAAGACTGGTGGACCGCTGCTCGTGAATCATCAGATGGACAATTTATAGAATTTGGGTACGATGATAGTACCGGACAATACTTAATGGACGTTATTCAAGAAGTCCAGTTATCTAATGGAACTTTCACTGGGATGATTAAGGCAGGTTTTAATGTTGGAACATTAAATGACGCAATTGCTGATGTTTCCCTCCTCCACCACTTAGAGAGAGAAGGAGAAGAGGTAAAGCATACCTCAGAATTCATTACATCAGCAGCAGAAGATGAAGGGATATTGGTATTTATAGCAACTAAAGATCAAAAGATTTTTTCTCATCTCGACAGTTCTCTAGTTGGTGAGAATTTAACTGAAATAATGCCATCATCACATTCTTCAAATAAGCCTATATTTTCAATGTTAAATAGTGGCGTATTAGAGCATGGTACTGGAGAAAAAATCAATATCAATGGCATTACTTATTTTGTTTCTTATGAACCACTAGACCAATGGGATATTTTATTATTCTTTGGTAAAAAAGCGGCTCCTATCGAAAATAAGATTTATAACCAAGTATTAATCTCAATTGTCCTTTCTATAGTCTTGGTAACATTAGCTGTTATTGCTGCGATTTTCATGGCTACGACACTCGCAAAACCAATCAATAATTTATCGAAAGTTACGGAGAAAATAGCTTCTGGTGATTTAACTGTTGGAACAGAGAATCTCGACCTTGATAGGCATGATGAGATAGGGAATCTTAGTCAATCATTTGGGACTATGGTAGAGAATATGCATTCTTTTATTCTTGGCTCACAATCGTCTGCAGAGCAAGTAGTTTCATCAGCTGAGGAATTAGCTTCAACATCCGAGGAAGTTAACGCTCTTAGCGAAGAAATTGCTGCAACAATACAACAAATCAGTCGTGGTTCATCAAATCAATCAGATCTATCAACAAAAGCTATCGAAGATGTCAATAAGATGTCAGAGATCGTTGATGAATCTCTCGCGAGAATTGAAAGCACTCTAAGAGTTATTGAGGATATTGCAGGCCAAACAAATATCCTAGCTTTGAATGCCGCGATTGAAGCCGCACGTGCAGGAGAATATGGTAGAGGGTTTGCTGTTGTTGCTGATAATGTCCGTCGGCTAGCTGAAGAAACCAAAAATAATTCTGCAGAGATTAGTAAGGTCACTGTTGAGATTGTGACAAATATCGGTGGTAGTGTTGCAAGCCTCCAAGAAACCCTTCAAGGGTTTGCAGCGCAATCAGAGGAGTTCAGCGCTTCTAGTGAAGAAGTAGCTGCTGCAACAGAAGAACAAACTGCGGCAATGAATCAAATGACTTCGGCTGCACAAGAATTAACAAAGCTTGGCGAAGAAATGGCTCAGCTTGTAGCAAAATATAAGATAAAGGAATAGTCTTGTATGTAAATCTTAGCTTAGACTAATTTCTCCTTTTTTTTATTTTTGTAATACCAAAAGAATGACCTGTTTTCTTATTCTAGGCAAAAAAACAAAAGAATGTACTCCCACCCCTAATCTATTTTGAGAATCAGCTCTGCTGAATCATGCTGCCGCTTTTGCTTCTTTATGAGCAACTTCGTGATTCTTTCGGGCAATTTTGCTCATATCTGTGACGACATCAGCAAATTTTTTACCCTCTGCAGCTGACATCCATTCAATAATGAAGCGTTCATCAGCGATCCCTTGTTTCTTCATCCACCGACGAATCTTCCTTTCGCGTTTCAGCGCCCAGTCATTTCCAGAAATATAGTGGCAGTCTTGAGGGTGGCATCCTGTTAACATGACAGCACCAGCACCTCTCTCAAAAGCCCTTATGATAAAGTCGACATCGACACGTCCAGAACACATGGTTCGTACAATTCGGGAATTGGTGGGGTACTGAATTCGACTGGTTCCAGCTAGATCGGCACCTCCATAGGAGCACCAATTACAAGCAAATATCATTACTTTCTCCGACGCATTATCGCGTAATGCAATGTCAACCTGCCGAAGGATCATTGCATCAGTGAAGTTAGTCATCGTAATGCAATCTTTTGGGCAATCCGCAGCACAAGTTCCACATCCTTTGCACAAAACAGGGTTAACATGGGCAGGAGTCTTCTTCTTCGTGTCTACAGTAATGGCATTGTAGGGGCACCGCTTTGCACAAGTACCACAAGAATTACATAGTTCAGTATCTACATAGGCAAACAGGGGTTCAACACTGAACTCTCCTTTAGTAAGAAGTCTTGTAACCCTTCCTGCAGAAGCACTGGCTTGAGTAACACATTCACGAATGTCTTTTGGAGATTCAGCTCCACCAGCAATGAACACACCGTCTGTTGGAGTATCAACAGGTTTTAATTTAGGGTGAGCTTCAATGTAGAACCCTTTTGGATCCCGTGAAACTGGAAATGGAATGGGTTCTGAAGGACCCTCAGCCCCAACAGAGAGCACAACGAGGTCAAATTCTTTAGTTAAAAGTTTTCCTGATTGAGTATCTTCCACAGATACAAAGAGATTGTTATTTCCAGGATTTTCTTCTATCAGACTCGGTCGGCCACGGATAAAGTGAACTCCTTCTTCTCTGGCACGGGTATAAAGCTCTTCGAAACCTTTTCCAAAAGCTCTAATATCCATGAAGAAATCAGAAATGTCCACTTCAGGCCAATGCTCTTTGATGAGAAGGCAATCCTTTATAACTTCCATACAACAGAAATTACTACAGTAAGGGTTGAATCTGACGTCTCTTGAACCAACACAATTAATGAATGCAACACTTTTAGGAGGTTTAAGGTCACTAGGACGGACAAGTTCTCCAGAGGTTGGACCTGCAGCATTAATCAAGCGTTCAAATTCAAAAGTAGTTACAACATTTGGGTATTGCCCCCAACCATATTCAGGTATCTTAGAGGCATCAAAAATCTCAAATCCTGTAGCTACAATTATTGATCCAACTTTATACTTATAGATTTTCTCTGTATCCTCGTAATTTATGGCCTCTTTATCACATGTAGAGGCACACTTCCCACATGCTAATGGAGAAAGACCGAGACAATTATCGGTATCTATTAAGTAAGCTGCTGGGACTGATTGTGGATACGGGATATAAATGGCTTTTCTCCAACCAAGATTACCAGAATATTCATCAACGACATTAACTGGACAAATATCAACGCAATCATTACACGCAGTACACAGATCCTCGTCGACATAACGAGCTTGCTTCTTAATAGTAATTTCGAAGTTTCCTACATATCCTTCAATATCTGTGACTTCTGCACTCGCAATCAAGTTAATATTTTGGTGATTACCCACATCGGCCATTTTAGGGCCTAAAATACAAATCGAACAGTCCATTGTAGGAAAGGTTTTGTCGATTAATGCCATTCTTCCGCCGATCGTCGGACTTTTCTCAACCATGATAACCTCATAATCATCAGCTAAGTCTAAAGCTGCCTGAATCCCCGCCACGCCTCCACCGATGATCAATACTCTTTTCTCAACAGGAACTACTATCTCGTCAACAGCTTCTAGTAACTCAGCTTTGGCGATTGCCATTTCAGTTAATTCTTTCGCCTTTAAAGTTGCTTCCTCTTTCTCATGGAGATGTACCCAAGAGCAGTGTTCTCTGATATTGGCAACTTCTACCACTTCTGGGTTTATACCGACACGCTTTAGCAGGTTTTTCCACGTTGGAAGATGCAATCTTGGGGAGCAAGCGGATACGACGACTTTTTCGATACCTTGTTCTTTGATAGCTTCTTCAATTTCAACTTGTCCTGGGTCTGAACAAGTATAGGTGTTTACCTGTACGAGTTTTACTCCAGGTAGATTTTCTACTTCCTTCGCTATCTCATCGATATCAACGGTTCCACCAATATTCTTCCCACATTTACAAAGAAAAACACCAATTTTAGGTTCAGTAGGTTCAGTTGTTGGTTGATCTACACTTTCGGTCATTGTTATCACTTATTATCATTTCTTCTTTTGTGCCATGTCACGAAGATGTTGTATCTTCTGACTGAAACCCTCCCGAGGTGCATCAACAAACTCCCCGCAGATTATTTTGCCTTCTTTAAAGTCAAACGTAGCTTCATGAGGAGGCCAATCAGTTTTTATCCTCACTTGACTTTTTATCCAGTCTAACATCTGTACAGCATCACCGAGCTTGTTCTTGCGACCATATTGGGTGAAACAGGGAGCAAGAATTTCTATGAAACTAAACCCTGGATTATCGAATGATCTCAAAATGCTGTTTCTTAACCGGATAGTGTCATAACCTGGCCAACGGGCAACATAACTTGCCCCCGAAGCTGCAGCTAAAGAAACTAGATTGAATGGAGGTTCTATATTCCCATAGGGAGTGGTTGTTGTTAAGTCCCCTATCTGAGTGGTTGGGGCACACTGTCCTCCAGTCATCCCATAGACGTTGTTATTTATACAACAAACGGTAATCTCAATATTTCTTCTACAGGCATGTATGAAGTGATTCCCCCCAATAGCGAATAGATCTCCGTCTCCTGAAAGTACAACTACTTCTAGATGAGGATTCGCCAGTTTCAATCCTGTTGCAAAGGGGATCGCTCTACCATGCGTTGTGTGAAAAGCAGGGGAATTAAAGCATCCGCTAGATCGCCCAGTACACCCAATTCCTGAAACAATTGCATAATCCTTAGATGTAAGACCTCTTTCGACAAAACAACTAGTAATTGAAGTTATTGCTGACCCGATTAAACATCCTGGGCAAAAAATAAATCGATGTAGATTTAACCTTTCATGTAAGGGATGATCCTCAGGGATCTCATCAGTACTTCTTGGAGCTGGAATTTTATCTGTTGTAGTCATTCTTAAACCTCCTTTAATAACTCCTCATAGATAAACCGTGGACTGAAGGGAATAGTCGTTGGTACTAAACTACCAGTTACCTCAAATCCAAGATGCCGAAATCGTTCAACTTCCCGGATAGTTTGGCCATAGTTCATCTCGTTAACAATTACTTTTTTTACCCCAAGCTGACCTAATTTTTTCATTAAATTCTCGGGGAAGGGCCATAGTGTTCGTAATCGAACTAGTCCAACCTTATGGCCGTGCTTACGTGCACGTTCAACCGCTTCAGGCACACCTCTTGAATTAATACCATAAGACAATATGATTGTTTCGGCATCATCTAAGTGTTGTTCCTCCCATGGGACATATTCATGAATCTCAGTTGTTGCTCTCCTAATTTTATCGCAGAGACGTGTAATCAGCTTTACTGCTCTTTCTGGAGTCATATCTGGACTACCAGTGTCATCGTGAGTTAAACCTGTAACATAAAAGTTATACTCTGATCCAGCTATTGCCATGCCTGGAATTAGATCCTCATCAAGTATTTGAAAGGGTTGGTACTCTTCTGGAGGAACCTGAGGAGGCTTTCGATTTATCACCTCAAAATTCGAATGATACCTAACAGGTTCCATCATTTGTCCTACAATTCCGTCAGTGGCAATAATTACGGGAGTTCTATATTTTTCAGCTAGATTGAATCCATAAATCGAGAAATCGTAACATTCTTGTACTGATGCAGGAGTGAGAACAATCATTTCGTAATCTCCATGAGAGAGGTAACGTGTTTGCATTACATCTGATTGTGAGGCTTTGGTAGGTTGCCCAGTACTTGGCCCTCCTCGCATTACTGTTATAATTACCATGGGGGCTTCCAACATAAACCCTAAACCGACTGTCTCAGCCATCAAGGACAAACCTGGCCCAGATGTTGCCGTCATCGCCTTAACACCAGCGTAGGAAGCTCCTACGACAGATACAATTGATGCAAGCTCGTCTTCCATCTGGATAAAAGTTCCACCAACTTGAGGAAGACGCCTTGACATATAATGGGCAATTTCTGAGGAGGGAGTAATAGGATACCCTCCAAAGTAACGGCAGCCTACCGCAATGGCTCCTTCAGCACTTGCATAATTGCCAGTAGTTAAAATAAGCTTTCCATTAGTATCACTACTCATAAACTCTCCTCCTGTGGCAATTGTATTTCAGTTACAAATATTGAAACAGAGGGACAAATCCGCTCGCATTGTTGACACCCAACACATTCATCTGGTTTAACCGCAACGGCTGGATGCAACATCCTCGAGTTATATGCCTCCATATCAATCTCCAATACCTTTGTTGGACAGAATTCCACACATAATTCACATCCATCACACTGTTCAGGTAGTATTGTCACGACATACTCCTTATCAGCTGACGGAGGAGGTAATATGGGCTTCCGTTGGCTTCTTAACATTTTCTTTCCTCTTTGAGAAGTTTAAACTTCCAATCAATACTCATCTTTGTCGTGCTTCAATTTAATGACTAGGCTTTTAACTTTGTTTTTTATTTCGTTGATAAGATTTCACTTTATAGTTACTTCTTAATCATTACCTTGTGAAAGCAAAATAATCCTTTCTCAATCCTATTGTATTTTTTCAATTGTTAACTATTATTGATAAACCATTTTTAACAATAACAACAATTCACCGATTTTCTCGTTATTATTTGTGGTGTAGAATTTTATTTATAACTCCGATTATCGAAATAACTGCAAAATTAATACATTGACAAAGAAATCAGAGTTTCATTGAATCAACGGGTAAAGGAATATCTCTAACGGTTTTGATTCAATATAGCTGCTAATTATTTATATTAGTTATTCTACGCTGTTCAAAATTAAACAATTGTTATCTAAGAATTCTGTAGACTAAAAAAATTTACTTAAAATATTCTAGGTTTGAAAATAAAGATATAAAAGAAATTGTGAAAGTCCTTCTGAAAGCAGACCAGTGTGCAGTCCGATGACACACTGAAATCTGCAATATGACAGCTGGAAAAGATCATAGAACTTATGATTTAGCTTTGGTAATACTAAATGAAGAGATTGAACATGAAGGATGGTTCACAGAATTCTTAGTAAAGGTGCCTTCAGGGCATTTTCTTAGACCTAATGGTACGAACAGTCCCTACGTCTCAAAGTTTCTTCATTAGAAGCTTTTCCCCCTTTTTCTTTGTTAATCAAAAACAATTTTTAAGTTAATGTAGAATGTTTTGGTCAAATAGGGATTATCCTAATAATATCTTCAGGAAGGATCACTATAAGATCCACCATCCAACGAATAGCTATCTTAAATTTCCTCAAAGACAATCCCAGTCACCCCACTGCAGAAGAAATTTTTGAAGAAGTTAAACAAAAGTAGCAGCAAAAAATAACTTTTATGGTTTATGCGTAGAATGCAAAGGTGCGGAATCAATCAAACAACAATTATTTTTGCTTGAAATAAATCAAAAAAAAAGAGAGGGGAGTACTCTACTTCAAAATTGGATATTTTTCGACTAAAGAAAGCCTTGACCACCTTTCACCTAAGCCAAGGTAATTACCAACTGGTACAAAGATGAATAAAAGTAATACAAGAATATAGATGATATGTTCGTCGATTAAAGGATTGTATACCGCAGTTCCTTGAGCAGGAGCTATAATCCACGCTGAGAGATAAACTGAGGCTAGAAAAATTATTGTAGAAATACTCGATAGTCTTATAAAAACACCAGATATAAGAGCAATTCCAGCAAATAATAACATCGCCATATATGCAATATCCACCAGCTGATATGCGTTCCCTAAGATATCAGAAAAAAGAAACGCAAATGGACTATTTTGGTTCACACCATAGAAATTTAAAAATCCTTGTGTAGGAGAACTACCAGCAAGCCACGAGTTTTCAGGGGTTGTAGCAAACCCTAGTCCAAACATTTTATCTAAGAATGGCCATAGGAATACAAAACCCATTGCTATTCTTAATACACCAAGAGTAATCTGTTGGAAGTTATTTGTCTCTTTTATTGAATTCATTATGTGTCCCTCAATAAGTTAAGAATCCAAGTTAACAATTGTTAATTTATAATTTAATAGGTTAAGGTTGTGATTTTCGGAACCTTTAATAAAAAGATTTCCCTACTTTAGTTGGTTACTATGCAGAAAAACGAAGTGGAATCGTTTTCAGGAGCACGAAAAGGAAATTTTTTGTTTTCAATTATATTCACAATTGTTTTTCCAATCATCACTTTATTGTCTCCGATTTTAGCAATAATTTTCAATTTACTTTATCTTCCTTTTACTATGGTTCATGAATTCGGACATCTCTTGGTTATAAGTTTCCTTTTGCCTTCATTAAATCCACAATTCGAATTCTATCTATTTAATGGTTATTTCTGCTGCGCTTGCTTAACTACTAACGAATTTCCTTATTGTTGGCAATCTATTATTGCCATGCTAGCTGGATCTGTTTCCGTATTGATTTTTACAATTTTCAGCTGTTTCACATTATTTAAAATGAAGTCAAGGACTTCCTATAATATTGGTAAATATTATTTTATTTTCGGTTTGTTAGCTGATCTCCCCAATTTATTACCAATTCTCCCCTCCTCTTTAGGATTTATTACCGATGGTTTTGCGATAATTTCCTGTTTATGCCAAATGGGATATTCCTTTTTTATTTCAGAGAAAATTTCCTACATATTCTCCATAATTTCAATTTTAATGGTACTTGCTTCCTTTTTCTTCCTTGGATCATTTCTCTACCCTTTAGGAGAAAAAATGGTTAAAATTTTTGAAAGAAAGGTTAACCATAAGCAAATTTGATCAAAATTTTTTAGGTTTTACTTACAAAATCGCTTTTCAAGAGTTTTTCTAAAGTATCTTGGGCATTAATGGACCAATCATACGCGAAATATTCGATTTTTGCACTTTTGAGTGATTCAGTAATTGTTTTTTCTACATCCTTTAAATAATATAAGACGAATCTTCTCACCCCACCCTGATTTTCAAAATCTTTCGCATACCACTTGAAAATTGGATTTAGGTAGAGAATACCCTTCTTTAAATCTAAGAAAACATGATCCTTATCATTTATAAAACTTATTGCAAGGGAATCCAAATAATTATCTAGTGTATCCGCAGTGAAAAGCCTATTAGGTAAATTAGGACAGGATTTTGACGCACAATTGATTGCAAAGTGAATTCTGGGATCTTTGAAACGATTTCGTAAAATTTTATTCTCTAGACTACGTAAATTGATTCGTTTCCCCCCAACATCAAACCGTCTTAAAAAAAAGAATCTTACTTTACTGAAGAAGGAAGTATTCCCCTTCCAATCTGGGTTTTGTTTTAATTCCATATAAACTCCTTTAATGGTAAGAATATTATAAGCATTCAACCAAAACGCGAACTCTTCATTATGAGTCATGACTCGTAAATCTGCTGTTTTTAGTCGTTGAAGTTGTTCCATTAACCATTTGTCATTCTTCAACTTTTCATAATTTACAAGACCAGTACTATCGATATATGGTTTGAGGGCATTTAGATTGTCAAAGTGAGTCGTTGGGGACATAACCACTCAATTTTTATTTAGAGACATTTACATAATAAGGAATACTGGCATTATTTCGAAATCTTTGTTAAGAATTGTGTCATAGAAGCAGAATTCTGATTCGAAAAATGAACGAACATACTTAATAAATAAATATTTGACTTCGGAGAACGTTCAGAAATATGCATTTTTCAATAAAAAATATAGAATGACTTAATTTCTGTGAGAAAAGATTGAGTTGATAATTATGGGAAAAACAGAAGAGAATTTAATGGCAGCTTTTGCTGGTGAAAGTCAGGCAAACCGTAAATATCTAGCATATGCGAAGCAGGCGGAAAAGGATGGATTTACTCAAGTGGGGCGTCTTTTCCGAGCAGTAGCTCACGCAGAAACTGTTCATGCTCACAGTCACCTGCGTGTTTATGGTGGAATTAAAACAACACTTGATAATATAAAAGCAGCAATTGAAGGAGAACATTACGAATTCACTAAAATGTATCCTGAATTTCTGGAAGATGCCAAAGAGGAAGGAAGGAAAGCTGCGGAACGAACATTTGATTTTGCAAATCAAGTAGAGCAAATTCACCACGATTTATACTCACATGCACTAAAAGCGGTTGAAGATGGAAAAGATCTCCCAGAAAAGGCTCTGTACGTGTGTGAAGTCTGTGGTATGACTGTTGAAGGTGAAGTGCCTGATAAATGCCCCATTTGTGGCGCTTCTCACGAAAGATTTACTAAAATGGAATAATAGCTCTTAATTTATTCCTTTTTTCTCTTTCTTTATTGTTTAAAAAAGAGAGGGATACAAAATTGACATTTAAAAGTTTAGTTGAGAGAAGAAGAGCATTCAGAGCATTAGAACCTGTCGAAATAACACAGGATTTAATTGAGGAGACCGCACTAATTGCTCAATTAGCTCCCTCCTGTTTCAATAACCAACCTTGGAGATATATCTTCGTTTACGAAAAAGAGATACTTGCTAAATTACAGAATGAAGGTCTTTCAAAAGGAAATCAGTGGGCAAAAGCTGCTAGCATGATCATTGCGGTATTTTCAAGAGTTGACTTAGATTGCGTAATCGGAGATCGACATTATTATCTATTTGATTCTGGAATGGCAACAGCTTATCTAATTTTGCATTTAACTGATCAAGGTTTAGTTGCACATCCAATAGCTGGATTCAATCCAGTGAAAGTCAAGGAGCTGTTAGGAATTCCTGATGAAATGCATCTAATTACCCTTGTAATCGTTGGAAGGAAGACAAACATAATTCCAGAGTTTTTCAAGGATTATCAGAGAAAGAGTGAATTAGAACGTCCTGCTCGTAAGCCCTTAAATGAGTTCATTTACATTAACAAATATACTAAAAAATAAGAGAGAAACTTCTTCCTGCTAGTATTCAATTTTATCAAAGTATTTTTTGGGGGCCTTACACCAAGGACACGTCCAATCCTCTGGAAGCTCATGAAATGGGACTCCTTTAACTTCTTCGTTATAGGTATATCCACACATTCTACATTCCCAAATAGCCATTTTTTTCGCCTTGATTTTTACTTGTGGTTCCCAAAGTAAAGATCTTGGGCTTAAGACTCAAGGATACTTAATGATACCTCATCCAATCACTACTTATTGATTATAATTTAACTTTTTAATTATTTCAATTCTCTCTAAGCTAACGATATTCATATTGAAACTATTATATTCCCATTAAATAAAGTCTTACTGAAGAGTATATGGAATTTTATTGAAAGACTCTGATATCAGTGATGAATAAATGAAAATTAATGCTATATTAGACGTCTTCAAGCGAAGAAAGCAACCAGCAATAAGCTTAGAGTATGTTATTATATACGAAAGTTCTGGCCAACCAATCTATACAAAATGTTGGGGGAATGTATGTGGGATGTTAGGAAAACAAGATGAATTGATGACAGCTTTTTTATCAGCAATATCCACAATGCCAGGAATGTTCGCAGAATCAGGTAATAAAGTTCATAGCATGGGTATTGGATCTTTAAAATTATTATTCTGTTATACAGACTCAGATAACGTCATTTGTTTGGCATTCCCAGAGAAACATATTAATAACAATACAATGGAAATCATTAATCACCTCTTCAGAGAGATCACATATTTAGTAGATGAGGAATTCCGAGAGACTCCTTGGGATAGATTAAACGACCCAAGAGTTCGTGAATTTGAAAAAGAATTACATGAAAAAATAATTCATCCATGGTTTTATCTTATCTACCCCGAGGATAGCGAGGAACATGAAGAGAACTGTCCCATATGTATGCCAATGATTCTAGAATCATGTTCTTAGATTTTGAGTAATCCTAGCGACATTAACATTAATGGATGAGAGGAATAATGAGATTCAAAAGTGTTTTAAACATATTTAGAAGGAAAAAGCAAACAACTGTGGTCAATTTAGAGTATCTTATTATCTATGAAGATTCTGGACAACCAATCTATTCTAGGTGTTGGGGGAATGTCTGTGGATTGTTAGGTAAAAAGGATGAATTATTAACAGCATTTCTAGCAGCAGTTTCCACAATGCCGGGAATGTTTGCTGAATCAGACACAAAAGTTCATAGTATGAGCATAGGGTCCATAAAACTACTATTTTTTTACACCAAAGGGGATAATGTCATTTGTGCAGCTTTTAAAGAAAAATACGTTACCACGGAGACAATGGAAATCATTAATACCCTTTTCGAAGAGATCTCCCGACTCTTAGATGAGGAATTTCGGGAAGCTCCCTGGGATAAATTAAACGATCCATTAGTCCAAACTTTTGAAAAGAAACTGCTTTCTAATATAATTTACCCCTGGTTTCACGTTGTTTCTCCAATTGATGGAAGTTCACATGATGCTGATTGTCCCTTGTGTATGCCATCATTATTAAGTGCCGATCTGAAGCTCCCATTCTGGGGAAGAATCGAGAACAGCTATTCAACCGGAACTCAGTCACTAACAGAAGTTGAAACACAAAATGGCACGTTACAAATAGGTGATCCCGCTCCTGACTTCGTAGCAGAGACGGATAGAAATGAAATAATAAAATTATCTGATTATCGAAATAATAAAGATGTAATCCTGTTTTTTTATCCAAAAGCAAACACTCCTGGATGTATAATTGAAGCACAAGGATTTCGTGATGCTTATGAAGAACTAAAAGATCTAAATGTGGAAGTCATTGGAATTTCTATTGATGACAAATCGGATCTAAAAGCCTTTAGAAATGACCAACAACTGACTTTTCCATTAGTATCAGATTTAAAAAAAGAAATAACAACAAAATACGGTTGCTTAAGCGATGAATGGGGAGTGGCAAGCAGAATAACCTTTTTGATCGATAAACAAGGAAATATCAGAAATATTTGGAATTTAACAGGAAAATATGCTCAAACCAAACTAGCAGAACATGCTATTGATATTAAACAATCAATTTTGGATTTAGATTGAAAAAACATCTGGTGTTAAAATTTGAAAGGCGTTACTGGTGATTTTGATGTAATAATTGTAGGAGGGGGGCCCGCTGGTCTCTCTGCTGGAATAATTTCCTCTTTAAAAGGATTAGTTACAGCTGTCTTTGAAGGGGGTACATGGGGAGGATTACTAAGTACTATCTACCCGAAAAAAAAAATTTACAATTATCCTGGAACACCCCGTATCCGTGCAGAACATCTCGTTTCAGAGTGGGTTCGTCAAGCTGCAGATCACGGAGTTCACCTTATTAAAGAGCGAGTAACAAGGATTTATGAGAATCTTCGGGTAGAAACTTCCGAAGGAACGATCTATCAAGCAAAAGCGGTTATCATTGCTACAGGAATGAAACCGAATGAACTTGGGATCCCTGGTGAAGCTAAACTCTCTAAGAAGGACAGAGGAGTATATCCTTATGTGACTGAACCAGAAATCTTTTATAACCGTCGTGTACTAGTTGTAGGGGGTGGAGATACCGCTATTGATGCGGTTATCGATTTACACAATATTGCTAAAAAAATTTACCTAGCACATCGTCGGAGTGATTTCAGAGCTTCAGAATCAAACTTGGAATTAGTAAGAAAGAAGAATATGGCCGAGATCCTAACAAATGTAACGACAAAAGAGATTCTTGGCCAACGCAAAGTAGAAGGTGCAATTCTAGAGGACGTGAATAATCAAGAAGAAATTGAACTAAATGTTGAGAAGATCATCCTCGCAGTAGGTTTAAAACCAAATACTGAAATTTTTGACGATCTTGGCCTTGAATTCCAAGGAAAGTTCCTTAAAACTGATGAAATCCAGCGGACAAATATTGAAGGAGTTTTTGCGGCTGGGGACATTGTTACTCCCTACCAGCTAGCGACTTTAGCAGCTGCTCAAGGAGCTTTAGCAGCACATGGTGCTTATCTTTATATACGTGATCCGTACTGGAAACAGGAGCACATTAAATCAAAGACAGAAATTAAACAGCAGATTGTTTAAATTTTCCTAATAAACAGGATTATTTGTAGGATCCAATTTTGATAGCTGCGAATGTTGCATGAAAAAAGTGTAAATGATTGTATATTTATCTTTCAAAATATACATGTTTCTTCTCAAAAAATTTGACAAACTCTCTAAGTAACCGTCCTTCTTCTGAAGAAAATGTTTTTTCTTCCTTTGAAGTCTTTTTGATTGCAGGAAGATAACTATTTAAAAATGTCTCCCTAGTAATTCTCTCCGTTTCACCTAATTTGCCTGATTTCCGGGCTAAGGTGAAAGATTTGTAAATTAATTCCTTATTTTTCCCAATCTGATTTATTATGTCTTTTTCCTCCTCTGATAATGTGCTCTCCTTAAGAACAGCGCCTTTAAACCCATCCAGAACCTTATCGAAACCCCCTAGGCTAGGATGTAACTCAACAATGTAGTGTAATATATCTCGAATGTTGAGTACTCGAATCGGATCATCCTGGATGATTGCATATGAATAACCCTGAACCTCCATCATATGAAGAGCATAAGCCACAGAATCGCTTTTCTTGAGGACAACAGGATGCTTTAACATTGCTTCTTTAATTGGTTTTACTACATCTATGGGTGATTCATTACATACTCTTCGAAGAAGAGATCTTTCAGTGAAAATGCCTTCGATTGATCCATCTGATCCAATGATAACCACTGAACATTTCCTATTATCAGTCATTAACTTTACTACTTCTTTAACTGGCATTTCAGGGGGAACTTCGAGAGCTAGAGATTCTTCTCCTCCAACTTCCTCTAAACAATCCTCTAATATTGCTTTCTCGATTCTTGAATCTGTTAATGGCTTTTTTTCCTCAATAACAATATCACTGTTACAATTAGAACAGTAAAATGATCCAGGTAAGTTCTCATGTCCACAAACAGTACATCGTATCATTTACATCACCTCGAATTAAGTAACAGTCCAAGTTTCTCCCGTGTTTAGTAATTCTTGGAGCGATTTGGTGCGAGCCTCTATAGCTGATTTCATTGATTGTTCCAACATATCATCGTATGTCTCTTTTTGTATCGCTCTAAATATCCCAACAGGCTCAGGAAATTTTGGATGGCGCATCCGTGATAAAAAGAATGCCAAGGTCGACTCAATGGCATATTCATCATGATGAAGTAAATCCTTCTCTGTAAATCCTGCTTCCTTGAAATTAATGACTTTGGGGGTTAAACCATGAAGAAATATCCCTTTCTCACGATCACGGCCGAAAACCATTGGTTCATTGTGTTTAAGTTCTAGGATATTGTCATAACGTAATTCTTTGTCAGTAGCGAATTTAAAGGCCCCATCATTAAAAATCAGACAATTCTGATAGATTTCGATAAAAGCAGTCCCCTTATGATTAGCAGCTCGGCGAAGCACCTCCTGCATGTGATCTCCATAGGAATAGACTGTTCTGGCAATAAATGTTGCCTCAGCACCAAGGGCCCATGAGATAGGATTTACAGCATAATCAAGAGATCCAGTTGGGGATGATTTTGTTCGTTTTCCAAAAATTGAGGTTGGAGAGTACTGCCCTTTCGTCAACCCATATATCTGATTGTTAAAAAGAAGAATTTTGATATTCACATTTCTCCGCATTGCATGCATTAAATGGTTCCCTCCAATACTCAATCCATCGCCATCTCCAGTTACTACCCATACAGAAAGATCAGGCCGACTGCATTTAAGCCCTGTGGCAATTGCTGGAGCTCGACCATGAATAGTATTCATCCCATAGGTGTTCATGTAATAGGGAAATCGGGAACTACACCCTATTCCACTAATGAAAACGAAATTCTCCTTTGGAATGTTTAATGTGGGTAAGGTTTTCTTAATATTGGCTAAGATACTATAATCACCACAACCGGGACACCAACGAACATCAAGATCCGTTGCGAAGTCTTTTGGTGCTAAAATCTGTCCTGACTTTTTCATTCTATCATTCCACTCCTAGAATATTTGAAATCCTTTTTTGGATCTCCCTTACTTGGATAGGTCTTCCCTGCACTTTTGTTAAGCCAATTGTTTCAATTGAATACCGTGCTTGAACTAGGAATCGTAATTGCCCTAGATTCATTTCAGGAATTAAGATCTTTTCATAAGATCGCAGAATTTTTTCTAAATTCAGAGGAAATGGATTCAGGTATTTCAAGTTCGCATTTGCAACATTAAAGCCCTGTTTCCTCATATTTTCTGCTGCTGTATGAGCTGCTCCGTATGTTGAACCCCAACTGAGAACTAATACACTCCCTTTTTCTGGCCCTTCTACTTTTTGCAATGGAATGTCGTTTGTGATTCTTTTTATTTTTTCAGCCCTTACTTTGACCATTTTTTCGTGATTTAAAGGATCGTAACTTACATTACCAGTTTTTTCCTCTTTTTCAAGCCCCCCAGTACGATATTCTAATCCTTTTGTGCCTGGAATTGCCCATGGTCTGACTAAATCCTCATTACGAATATAAGGATAGAATTTTTCCTTATCTCCTAGGATTTCCTCTGTTGGATGTGCTATATTAATTTGCTGATATTGAGTCAAGTCAGGGATTTTCCACGGATCAATATTATTAGCTACAAAACCATCACTAAGGATAACAACTGGAGTCATATATTTGATGGCAAGCCTTACTGCTTCGATAGCAGTATCAAAACAATCCCCTGGAGTCTGAGGAGCAATCACTGGTAATGGAGATTCCCCATTTCGACCAAATAGCGCTTGTAATAAATCAGCTTGTTCAGGTTTTGTTGGCATCCCTGTACTAGGACCAGCTCTCTGAACGTTAATAACGACAAGTGGTAATTCAGTAATTACTGCAAGTCCTAAGGCTTCTGTCATCAGGGCAAATCCTGGTCCTGAAGTACCTGCAACTCCAATGACTCCTCCAAAAGAGGCCCCAATAGCTGAACCAATGGCAGCTATCTCGTCCTCAGCTTGAAAAACCCGAATCCCGAATTCTTTGTGCCTTACTAGATCATGTAAAAGATCACTTGCAGGAGTAATTGGATAAGCACCATAAAACAATTCTTTTTTTGCTAGATTCGCTGCTGCAATTAAACCTAGACTTAAAGCTTCATTACCAGAGATATATTTATAGAGACCTGGTTCCATTTTAGCTGGGGGAACATGATATTGAATTGGAAAGAGCTCAGTGGTTTCTCCAAAGTTATAACCTGCTTTTAGTGTTTTAATATTTGCTCTTACTATTGAAGGACGGTGCTTGAATTTTTCTTCAATCCATTCAATAGTTGGTGTAAGCGGACGATCAAACAACCAAGAGATTAATCCAAGAGCAAAGAAATTTTTTGTTAAATCAACTTGTTTGAAAGATAATCCCTCTGACTCTACAGCTTTTTGGTTTAATTTTGTGATACTAACAGGATAAACACGAAAGTTCCGTAACGAATCATCATCTAAAGGATTTTGAATATAACCAGCTTTTTTCAAGTTTTTATCCGTAAAAGTGTCTTGGTTTACAATCAAAATTCCATTTGGTTTAAGATCAACTATATTGACCCGTAATGCTGCAGGATTCATTACAACTAAAGCATCTAAATCGTCTCCAGGTGTTGAAATTTCCTTTGATGAAAAATGTATCTGAAATCCTGAAACACCTGCAAGGGTACCTGCAGGTGCTCGAATCTCTCCTGGAAAATCAGGAAAAGTAGAAATGTCATTTCCATAAATTACTGACGCTGTGGTGAATTTCAATCCAGCTAATTGCATTCCATCTCCACTATCCCCTGCAAGACGAATTACGACGTGATCTAAAGTTAAAACTTCTTTCTGTAGAAGTTTTTTCCTCTCCTCTGGTAGCATTTCTTCCATAAAAAATCACCGAAACTCTTAGTTTAAGCTCCTTCCCTCTTTTTTTGGTCTGGTTGATCTGGAATTAAGGTATAAATACTCTCTGCAAAATAATCAACTAAATAAGAAACAAAATCTCGAACAGAAACAACACCTTTCACTTTTCCTTGATCTGTTATGGGCATATGCATGAAATTATTTTTACTCATTGTCATAACAAGTTTGGATATCGGTTCATTGTGTTCTATACAGCACTCCAATTCTGTTGTCATTATAGATGCAACTGGATCTTTCTCATTCAGAGTACCATCCCTTACCCATCGTACAATGCGTTGCTCTGTTATAATACCCTTGAATTTCGCTTGATCATCCAAAATACAAACATAATCTATTTCTTTGTCTAACATTGAGATAATTGCATCTCTGATGGTTGCTGACTCAGGTAAAATGTTAAGCTGTTTTCGAATCAATCGTTCACAATGATCCTTACGAAATAAATTAAGTATAGAATCTCCATATTCCATCATTTAACCACTTTAACACTTGATAAACTATTTACGCATATTTAAAACTAAATATTGCAATATACCGCCACTTTTATAGTATTCAATTTCAATATCTGAATCTAAACGCACAATAGCTAGGAATTCGATAGTAGAACCATTTGATTTACGAGCAATTACTTTAAGTTTTTTCTTTGGGGTTAACCCTTCTTTCAATCCAATGATGTCAAATTTTTCGGTCCCTTTTAACCCAAGTTCTCGCCATCCTTGATTTTCTTCAAATTCCAATGGAAGAACACCCATTCCGATTAAGTTACTTCGATGGATTCTTTCGAAAGATTTAGCAATTACTGCTTTAGTTCCAAGTAAAGCTGGCCCCTTGGCTGCCCAATCCCTTGAACTTCCCACACCATAAAGATTTGAACCCAGAATTATCGTGGGGATATTTTCTTGGTCATAATTCATTGCTGCATCATATACACTAGTAGTTTCATTAGTAGGATGATATTTGGTCCACCATCCTTCTTTATCAGGAGTGAGCTGGTTTCTAATCCGCACATTGGCGAAGGTCCCCCGCATCATAATTTCGTGATTTCCTCTTCGACTACCATACGTATTAAACTCTAGTTCAGGTATTCCTTTGTCTATTAGATATTTTCCTGCTGGACTTTCTGTTGCAATAGCTCCTGCAGGAGAAATATGATCAGTAGATACTTTATCGTCTAACAACATCAGTACATTAGCATCCTTGATATCCTCGGGATCCTTAGGGTCAGCAGAGAAGAATTTTTTATTAAAAAAGGGTGGTTTTTTGATATATGTTGAAGTAGGATCCCATTCAAAGAGAGTTGTTTTGGGAGCTTTTAATTTTTGCCAATTAGGATCTCCTTCTGTTATTTTTGCATATTCCTTGTTGTAAATATCAGCAGAAATACACTGGTTAATAGCACCTTGTATCTCTTCCTGATTAGGCCAAATATCTTTCAGATAGACAGCTTTACCATTTGGAGTGTAACCAATGGGGTCTGTTGTGATATCGATATCAATGGTTCCTGCTAAAGCATAAGCTACAACTAGTATTGGAGATGCCAAAAAGTTTCCACGAGTTAACTGGTGAATTCGTCCACCATAATTGCGATTTCCACTTAAAATAGAAGTGACATACAGATCATTTTCTTTTATAGCATCTTCAATTTCTGTTCTTAATGGTCCACTGTTACCAATACAAGTAGTACAACCATAACCAACAAGATGGAAACCTAATGCTTCAAGATATGGAGAAAGTCCAAGACCATCTAGATAATCTGTTACAACCTTAGAGCCTGGTGCTAAACTAGTTTTAATAATAGGTTTCACTCGTAGTCCTAAATTAACTGCTTTTTTTGCTAATATACCAGCACCAACCATAACCGACGGATTCGAGGTATTTGTACAAGAGGTTATTGCAGCGATAACTAGATCTCCCTCTTTGATAGGCCAGAACCTCCCATCCAGATCAACATCTATAGTCAGCCTATCTCGTTCCCTGGTTTTCGTATGCTCATCTAAAAACCTACTTAACCGAGACTTTGCTTCTGAGATGACTACTTGCTCTTCTGGATTCAATGGCCCAGCAATAGATGACTGGATTTTACTCAGATCGACCTCAATAACCTCGGTAAAAGTTGGATCAGGAGTATCAGGAAAGCGGAAGAGATTATTCTTCTTTGCATAATTTTCCACGAACTTAATATGTTCAGGATCTCTTCCACTTAACTTAAGATAAGAAATAGTTTGATCATCAATCGGGAAGAACCCGATAGTAATCGCTTGTTCAGGTGACATGTTTGAAAGAGTTGCACGATCAGGAACAGTTAAACTAGCTACTCCTGGCCCAAAATACTCCACAAATCGTCCCACCAAGCTTCTCTTTCGGAGAATTTCAGTAATAGTCAGGACAAGATCAGTTGCTGTGGTGCCTTCAGGGAGGGTACCTGTTAATTTAATTCCTATGACTTCAGGAAGTGGCATATAGTATGGTTGGCCTAACATCACCGCTTCCGCTTCAATCCCACCGACTCCCCATCCTATTACTGCTACACCATTAACCATAGGTGTATGAGAATCCGTTCCCACACAGGTATCTGGGACTGCAGTTTTCTCCCCTTTAAAATCTCGAATATCAACAACTGAAGCCAAATATTCTAAATTCACTTGATGGCAAATACCAGATCCAGTAGGAACAATTCTAGTATTATCAAAAGAATTTTGAGCCCATTTTATTAATGTATAACGCTCACTATTCCTTTCATATTCTTTCACTAAATTGAGTGGATAGGCATCACGCACACCAAAGTAATCCACTTGAACGCTATGATCAATGACTAGATCTGTTGGGATTAAAGGATTTATTATTGTAGGGTCTCCACCTAATTCGTGGACTGCATCTCGAATAGCTGCCATATCTACAATTAATGGTACACCTGTGAGATCTTGTAAAAGGACTCTAGATGGCATATACGGAATTGTTTGCCCTACTGATTGAGGCCAATTCGCAATAGTATTCACATGATCAAGAGTGACAAGTCTCCCATCAAAATTTCGCAAACCATTTTCTAAAAGTATCCGAATCGAAAAAGGTAGTTTATCAAGATTAATATTAGTAATCTTCTGAAGCGTTGGCAAGCTATAAACAGTACATTCGCCTAAACCTAAATCTTCTTTTAATTTAGATTTAATAATTATATCTTCATTTATTTCTTCCATAATGTAAAAACTGGTAAAAATAAATTTAAGATTTTAGATAGTATTTTTCGTAATATCATTAGTTTCATGAGAGATACCCAACTTTACTCTAATTGAATAAATTATAATCCCTTTTACGATTATGGCTTCACTTAATAGATATATGAATAGAATTAATTAAAATAGAGGCGAAAAAACTGAGTAAATTATCAATAGAGAGTCAGTTATTATTAAATAACGGTGTGGAAATCCCTTGGATTGGATTAGGGGTTTACCGCAGTCCTCCTGGCAGTGTTACTAGAAAAGCAATATTATCTGCGTTAAAAGCTGGGTATCGACATATAGACACTGCAAAAATTTATGGGAACGAAATAGATGTTGGAAATGCTATTAGAGAGAGTAACATTCCCAGGGACGATATATTTGTGACCACAAAGCTCTGGAATAGTGATCACGGTTTTGATTCAGCAATAAAAGCATGCAATGAAAGCCTCAGAAAACTTAATTTCGATTATATAGACCTTTACTTAGTTCATTGGCCTGTTGAAAAAAAGAGATTAGACACTTGGAAGGCAATGGAAAATCTGTTTGAGGAAGGAAAAGTCCGTTCTATCGGGATAAGCAACTATATGAAGAGACATTTAACTGAATTGATTGACAATTGCAGGATAAAACCGACTGTGAACCAAATCGAAATATCCCCTTACAATTATCTTTATCGAAAAGAAACTATTGACTTTTGTCAATCTAATAATATCGCTTTGGAAGCATATTCTCCCCTCACAAAGGCAAGAAAATTAAATGATCCAAAACTAATACAAGTTGCTGAACGCTATTCCAAGACTCCTGCTCAAGTATTGATACGGTATATTTTACAACAGAAGATTATTGTAATACCTAAGTCAATTAATCCTACTAGGATTCGGGAGAATGCTGACGTGTTTGATTTTACTTTGTCCCAAGATGATATGCAATTCTTAACCTCGTTTAATGAGAATTTAATAACAGGATGGGATCCAACAAACGCTCCATAGTAAATTCTACTAGTATGAGAAAGTATTTACAGCACGATTTAGTGGTACGAACCACTTCTATCTGGGTTTCTTTGTTTTTACCTTTGTTTTCGGGATTTTGGTTTTAATATCATTGAAAATTGGTGGGGGAATAACTTTTTTCTTCACAGGAGATTTTGTTTGAATTTTTGTTGGGGGAGGTTGGTTTACCACATTTTTCTGTTTATTTTTACCTCCCTTACTAGAATGTTGGATTGAGGATGTTTTGGGTTTGCTTTGAATTATTGGTGGGGATTGGTTAACACCTTTTTTTTGGCTTTTCATTACGCCCTTATTAGGAGATATGGTGGTGGTGTCTCGAGGAGTTTTTTGGTGAACATTTGGGGGTGGAGGTCTGTTGATTGTACTAAATAACTCTTTCTTTGAATGAATTACTCCTTTTGAACTAGGAATTGTATCGATTTTATCAATTTGTTTAGAATTAGGAGTTTTCGTATTAACTTGTGACTTTTCCTGAACATTTTTCGGGATTAACCCCTTATTCGTTGGAGATTTTGCCTCATAAGGAAGAGATTCATTTACTGGAGGAGAAATATTTGAGTTAATAGACTCTTTTTTATTTTGATCAGAAATCCCATATCTTGATGGAATTTTTAATTCGTCTTTTGGAATTCTCCCTCTTGTCTTTGGGGGAGGGAGATCAAATGATTTACCATCAAAACTGGCTGGTGTCTTTTGTTTGATCTTTTGGTTTCTTGAACTCACTGGAATTTTGCTTGTGATATTATCATTGGGTTTTTTCTTACGTATCTTTTGTCTGGTCAATGTTTTATCAGAATCCTGAATCGAATTAGAAATAGTCTTAGCTGTTTGGGGATATTACAATAACAGGATCTTATAATATTAACGAATTAAATGAGAACAAGTTCATCGACTTAGTAAAAATCCTATTCCTGAAAAGAGAAAGAACAGACCATAGAGAACTCCAATTAAATCAGTAGAAAACAATCCAGTTAAGAAGAATAAAATACCAAACACAAAAAAAGTGAATAATGCTGCCCATTCGGCAGATGGCCCTCTTTCAGACTGAGAGGTTAACCTAATAAATTTATATCGTGTGAAACTTCGGATTAAAAGGGCTGTAGATACAGCAAGGTAAGGGAATGCCAAGATTGAGGCGAGGGTTATATGAAGCTGAATAAAATTCTCTGCTGGTATAATCTCAATATTAAATGTTAAAAGTGCGTCTTGTCCAGGAGGAAAAAACGGACTAGCCAGTAATACGCATAACGGAATGATATTTGCCAATGAAAAGAAATATATTTCATTTAAGGTAGCTTTTACGTCTATATAGTATAAGATTCTTAAGAAATAAAAAATCGTGATCGTAGTATAGAATGTTAAAAATATTAGACTTAAAGCAATATTATCTTCATCTCGGATAAAAAAGAATATACTCGCTGCGAGGCCCATGAGGAAAACAAAATAAGCTATTGAATGTCGTGAAACGATCTTGATTACCTCCAGCGACTATTTAAGTGATTATTTTGATACATTTTAATTAATTTCTCATAACTTTTCCCTGAAAGCCGATACATTTTCTCTGTTGAAAGTGGTTTATTACATCGGGAGCAGATATTCGCTACACTCAACCATTTCTCCAGTTCATGGGAATGCGCTGGATGTCCGCAATGGGGGCATATTACAACTCGTTTATTAGCCTCTGTGGGAAATTCATAGCAAAAAATACACCGAAAATCATCATCTGTTAAATGTTGACCTATAGGTATAAGTTTTGAAAGAATTGCTGGAGGTATTTTCTCTATACGGGTTATATTAACCCCTGTATCTATTCCTGGAACAACATTAACTGAAGTTGAGCTTCGTCCCCTAGTCATAGTCTCACGTGAACTCGGTCGCACTGCAGTCGGTAGAGAATTGAGAGCAGATTGTGATTGTCTACTTGATTGTGATGATCTTTGAGATGCTCTAGTTCGACCAACCTGCCTAGGTAGTGATCTTTGTGTTGCCCCACTAACAGGTATTCGACGAATTGGTACTAATATTATCTTTAATACATAATGCTGTACAAATAAAATAAAACTAATAGAAATGAATCCTAATCCACTTAGCTCTATGGATCCTGTCTGGATCCAATAGAAACTTAAAATTAAAAACATCCCAACGTCATATAAAATGATTAATTCATTCTGATACTTCTTTCTAAAGATGAAAATGACTGGATACCGACCAGAATAATATCTCCGTATTAATAATAAGAGGAAAATGAAGGCTGGTAATACAAAAAATACACTAAATAGATTTAGAAATAGAAAAAACCTATCTACATTAAGAAAGCTAATATCAAGTGTCATTTCAAGAATATATGTTTGAAGAATTCCATTGTCACCTAATGATGCATATTGAGCGAGGAATGTTCCCCCTAAAGCAACCAATGAAGGAATTAATATGAATACTGCAGATGCAATTGGTGCGTTAAAACGATGAAAGTATTGCCACTCTTCAAAAAATTTGATAGATAGTACAATTACTAAGGTGATATAAAGGATGGTTAGAGCGACTTCTGTCTTTTGTTCTGTAATTAATGTGAGTACTGCAAAAACAAATCCTACAGCACAAATGGAAAAATATACATTCCGCTTAACCAACTAGATTTCGACCTCAAACTACTTTTCATGATCATATTCAAGAAACATTCGGCCTTTCTCCTCTGTAAGAGGAAGGAGTGTATTTATTAATTCAGGAAGACTTCCCAAGGGACAATTCAATACCATATACTGAGGTTCTTCCCAAGTTTTCATATCCTCCTTTAGTCGAAAGATTTTGAAACCATAAGAACTACTTGAAATCTTTGTAGGGTCAATAACCAAAGCTATGGGGGCTGTAATTTGAGAATTACGGGCTCCAAGCCGTTGATATCGAACTTGTGTTTCATAATCTGTTTGACTCATAAATGCTCCGTATGAAGGATGAGAGTGATACCATCCAAGAATAAGCTGATTTTTATTATGAGATTTAATCTCATTATAAACTCTAACCATGGATTGTGGGTCGTTAATTTGAGCATTCACATTTGTTCCATGGCCGATCGGGAATGCATCTTTGATTACCAAACAGGCTAATGGTGTATCATTACTTTCTATATGACCTGTAAGGAGACCTATTACCTCTATCCAATTATTTTGGGGTACACTTGGATTGGCATATTTTAGTGCGTGCAATGCTAATTTTATATAGGCTTTAAGATGAATTTTCACCCGTGAGGGTTCTGATTCGGGGTTTAAGTCATTTAAATTTAGTTCAGCACTTTTTAGATCATCTAAGGCCTTATTTTGTTCCTTATCTTCAATAAAATCAGATTTAGGAATAATTCTTTCATCTGAATCTGAAATCAAATAAGTTGGATTAATCTGAATTTCTTTGTCTGGTAAGCTTTTAAAATCTGCATTAGCTTGATACTTGAATGCAGGAATTTTTAAAGTGAAAGAGAAAGTATCTGGATCAAAGGTTAGAGCAAGATCTCTAAGCAACAATTCAAAAATATTTTGGAGATCCTTTTTCTCTTCTGACATCTTCTAAACCGTCGTTTATTAAACTTAATTCTCACCACTTTTTATTTGCATATTTTTTTGTTATTTTCCGAGCTTTTGTCATGAAATTCTTTCTATTGCTCAAATATTCTTGAGCTGCCTTTTTATTGAATACATCATGCGGATTTGTGTAAGCAGTATCAACATTGAACATGGCAAGAATTGAATAAATAATTGTACCAATATTCTTTGATGGAGACCAGCCATCTGGTCTACCAATTAGGTCAGGGTCAACCAGTGCTAAGCAAATGTTCCGTTTCCCCTTATACTCATCAGGTTTTGGCCAGAAGTTTGGATGCCAAATTGGTGTATGCAAACGAACGAATGGCGGAGAATATGGATAATTTGGGCCAAATTTGATTTCTAACTTGAATTTTCCTTTCTCGTATGGTGTTCCTTTAGGCCCTTCTAAAAGAACTGCAAGGTGTTCAACCGATTTTTTCTCACCTGGAAATGCTTTAACTTGTTTGATGGTTTTTTGCTTGTATAACTTCTTCAATTGGTTATAATCATCAGCAATCCTTTTAATACGTATAGACATGTAATTTTACCTCCTATTTACATAAATTTCAAGGTTAAATAGATCTGAGTGCTATCTTCAAATCCTGTGACCAAAATTGTCTCGTAGTTTCTAAGCTTAGCCTCAGAAAGGCTTGAGTTCCAATCAATCTCATTAACCTCTGAAGAGTCAATTCGAAAGATGCTCGGAGGGAATTCTGGGTCTATTTGGTATTTTTTTTCCTGTGCTAATTTTGTTATTATTTTCTTCAATGGGTATTTTGGTTTAACTTTAATTCTATAAAGAGGAGTACGAGTATTTCCACACATGGTACAATCTGGATTCCTTGGTTTTTCCATCTCATAGAATTTCCCTGTTAATCCATTATAGATCACATAATTGAGTTGGAGGGAGCCCAATTTCTTTTCATCTTTGGGGGTGTGTATATGGTGAAGGATTTTCACAGCTTCTTGAGATTGTAATGAGGCCATTACACAATTTATTGTGATTACTGTGGCTTCATGATTGTCAACGATTTGAATAACCTGATCTGTTGTGAATAGTTGAGCTCCTGGAAAATAAGTTTTGAGTAATTTATTAGCATATTCCCTAACTGTACTGACTTCTTTTGGTATCAATATATCAACAGGCCGTCCGTGATCCTGTTCAAATTGTAGTTGCCCTTTCAAGATACAATGTGCTGGTTTACGCGGCACACCAACTAATGTACAAGCACCTAACTGATCTTGTTCGCGTTCAGTTAATGGATCACACTCTAAACAAGCATTACTGAAAGGAAACACACAATAGACATGGCCGTTATAAGCTGCTGTTCCTGCATCAATTAATGGCTTATGATTGTGAACAGCTCTTCGATTTAGTTCGGATCGGGCCTCAATTGAATCTAAACCCGCGATATAGAGATCTGCTTCATGATATATATGGGGAGGAAGGTTTTGTAAAGCACAATTATATGCCTCAACTGAAATAAAGGGATTCATTTCTCGAAGTCGCTTGGAAGCAAATTCCGCTTTAGACACTCCTTCTGGTGCTCCAATAAATAGTACTTGCCGATTGAGATTAGAATATTCAACTGTATCGAGATCAACAAGAATTAATTTTCCAACACTGACCATTGCCAAATTTTTAGCAACTTCGACTCCAAGCCCACCAATTCCAATAATTAAAACAGTACTTTTCTTTAAAGTTTCTTGTTTCCAACCTGGGAGGCGAAATTGACGATCAAAGCGGCGTTTTTCTTCATCAGTGAATTCCTCACTTGCGAAATCTGATACATTTGACATTTTTACTCAACTTCAGTATTAGATTCCCGCTGTTGAAACAGGGATAATCAAGCATTCTAACCCATTTTCAATATCATAATTAGATAGCACATCATCATTATCTAGAGTTCGACCACCGATAGAAATGTGAAAATCCTGTGGGTAAAGGCCAAAAATACCTCCAAGTGTCTCTTTTAATTCCGAAACACCCATTTCAGGATTGACTGAGAGTTTTTCCAATTTTTCACCTGGCCCTATTGTAGATCTAAAGAATAGTGTTATTTGGGTACCACTGGGTATTTTTGTACTCATTTGAGTTTCTAGAATCTCGTCTTCCTCTTCTTCGATTTCCAATTCATCAAAATCCTCATTTTCAGACATTGAATAACATTCCATTCCAATTTTTTTCGTTGGAAGCATTTTACTATATTTAACTACATAAAAGAGCGGTATTGATTGGCTCTTTACTGATGAATAATTATCTGTTTCAATCATTTTAATTATTCCCAATTACTGTTTGATTACTTTTTTGAGAAATTTTGATGTTGAAAATCGATTCAGACACAAATTTCTTTTGATTGAATTACTTCAAGGGACTGGAGAATCCAAAGATTTGCTCGGATATAATAATTGGTGACCAAAACTATGATGTCTAAATCATTAGTAGATCCATTATGGATTCGCATCTTTCTCTTTGCGTTTTCACGTTCATACATTGCTTCAACTATAGATTTGACTAAACTTTCAACCATAACCGTCATTCCATAGCTTTTCTGAGGGAATGAGAAAGAGAGGATGATTGCTTTCTCTCAAATTATGAAAGTAAGAAAAAAAGCATTCATCCTGCTGTACTATGGGGGATCAATAGAATTTCGTCGCCATTATCAACACCATAGTCACCAATAGGAGCTGACTCATCTAAGGTGCGACCGGCATGACTTAAATGAAAATCGTTGGGATCCAAGCCAAATATGTTGGCTAATGTGTCTCTGACATCTCTAACTGGTGTATTTTCACCTATACTGAGTTTTTCGGTTCGTTCAGGCCCAACAGTAGATTTAAAAAACACATTCTTTTTTGGTCCTGCAGTAATACCTGTTATAGGAGTCTTAGATTGTGTAGGGGTTTTAGATTGGATTGTTGTTTGTTCTTCTACATCGAAGTCTAAATCTTCAAAATCACTCATTTTTTTTCACTTCTTTACTTTTTTTGTGAGTTTTTTCTATATAAGAAACTCATGTAATATACGTACCACATGCACTATTTAAAGCTTACGAAATACCCGTAACACCCGAAACCTATATAAGGGTGAAAGTTTTTCCATTCATTGAAAATGTAAGTCAATGCTTTTGAGGTTAATTTTTTGCCACAAAATGCTCAAAATATCAAAATATCAAATCGTGCGTGGGAACTTCTACGATGGGCAAAATTTGAGCTTGATGCAAAGTCTTACAGTGATGTTATCATCTTAATGAATAGTAAAATTGAAAATCGGTCAAAAAGCCTTGAGAAAGCCCTTTTGACGTTTAATGAAGAAAGGCATCGGATAAAGTCAAAAACTCCAAAAGATGAGGGGACTTCTCCCATCCATGAAAAACCTAAAACAATTTTACTGAGACCTGATGCTCACAAAATACTGAATCGATTAAAAGTAGAAAGCAATCGACCTGCATATACTTTTTCTGATGCCATTGAATTCCTAACAAAAGAGAATAGGGGTATTTGGGACAATGTCCCTGATCGTCTCAAAAAATAACATAAGAAAGATCGATAAATTTAAGAGGAAAACCTGATGTCAGAACCTGATATAGACGTAATATATCACCTAATTGCTCGAAATCCTCCAATTTTTATAATTATTGGGGGAATTCTGATAATTTTACTGGGAGAATTAGTCGATACTGAATTGTTAATCTTTTCTGGATGGAGTTCTCTTATTACAGGACTTTTTTTACAATTAGGGTGGATTGTGATGATATATTATCGAAAATGACATGTCTACGCTTAAGATTATCTTGGACCTATCATTTCCTTGGGATCAAGAATTTTATTTAGCTTCGCTTCTGATTTTATCAAACCCTTCTCGAGGACTACCTCCTTCAGTGTTTTTCCTGTTCTGAAAGCTTCTTGTGCAACTTCAGCAGCAGCCTCATACCCAATGATTGGACTTAGTCTTGTAACTAGCATCAGATTCTTTTCTACATTCTCTTTAATTTTCTCCCTATTTGGTTTGATGCCTCTTATGCAACGATCAGCAAAATTCATAGAAACATCTGAAAGCAATTGTATTGATTGCAACAAATTATGAATCATCACTGGTTTGAACACATTGAGTTCAAGGTTACCTTGTGACCCTGCAAATCCTATCGTAACATCATTACCTAAAATCTGAGTTACAACTTGAGTAACTGACTCTGTTTGAGTTGGGTTGACTTTCCCTGGCATAATCGAAGAGCCAAGCTCATTCTTAGGGAGAATAAGTTCACCAAGACCAGTTCTTGGTCCAGAACCAAGCCACCTGATATCATTAGCTATCTTCATCAAGCTGACAGCCAGGACTTTAAGAGTCCCACTCGTTTCCACAATTGCATCGTGTGCTGCTATACCCTCGAATTTGTTTCTTCCTGTTTTAAAAGGATAATTTGTTAGCTCCGCAATACGATTTGCAACTCGCTCTGCAAATTCAGGATGGGAATTCAATCCAGTACCTACTGCAGTACCTCCCAATGCTAGCTCATATAGGGGTGTTAATGAATTTCTAATTCGAGTAATACCATTTGTGATTTGAGTCACATATCCAGAAAATTCCTGTCCTAATGTTATAGGTGTTGCATCCATTAAATGGGTTCTACCAGTTTTTATAATATTTTGGAATTCTTTCTCTTTGCTTTTTAATACTGCCTTTAGGTGAGACAAAGATGGCAATAATTTTTTTCTTATCTCGTCAACTGCAGAAATGTGCATAGCTGTTGGAATAACATCATTTGAAGATTGTGATAAGTTAACATGATTATTGGGATGAATTGGATTTTTACTACCTAGTTTTCCCCCACTAAGCTCAATAGCTCTATTACTGATTACCTCATTTGTATTCATATTGATAGCTGTACCTGATCCAGTTTGCCAGATTACTAAGGGAAATTCATCATTAAATCTACCGTCAATGACTTCCTGAGAAGCCTTAATTATAAGCTCAGCATGTTCCACTTCTATCAGACCTAAGTCCCTATTAACCTCGGCACACGCTCTTTTAATTATGCCTAATGCTCTAATGAATTCTGTAGAAAACTTAATTTGTCCCAAGGAATAAAAAGGAAAATTTTCAAGAGATCGTTGTGTTTGTGCTCCCCAATATCTATCTATTGGCACTTTCACTTCTCCTAAGCTATCAGTTTCTATTCTAAATTCAACCATGATAAAAAACCTCCACGATATTCATTGAAACATCAAGTTACTCAGTTTTAATATACTCTTTATGAACCTAAAGGAAATTTAAATATATATTAGAGCTTGTTCCAAATCCAAAATTAAGTCTTCTACTGCTTCAATTCCCACACTAAGCCGAATGAGTCCGTCACTGATTCCACGAGCTCTCCGAACATCATCTGGCAATGAAGCATGTGTCATAGTCGCAGGATGAGTTATCATTGATTCAACAGCACCTAGAGATTCTGCTAATGACCAAATCTTAACATTTTTCATTAATTCACGGCCCGCTTTCAAGCCTCCATTCAATTCAAATGAAATCATTCCTCCAAATCCCCTCATTTGAGCTTTTGCTACATCATGATTCCTATGGGAACTTAATCCTGGATAATAAATATTTGATACTTTGGGATGATTTGCCAAGAATTTTACAATCTCTTGTGCGTTGGTGTTGTGTCTCTCCATTCTTAAGTGAAGTGTCTTAATCCCAAGAATTGTCAACCATGCATCCATAGGGCTTGGAACTGCCCCAACAGAGTTTTGAATAAATTTTAGATCCTCATTAACCGTATTTATGCCCTGATCATTATAATACCATCTCTGAGGATCATCTCTCACAACCGCGATCCCTCCAACTAGCTGATTGTGTCCAGAGAGATATTTTGTAGTTGAGTGGATTATTATATCAACACCATATTTGAATGGTGACAGAAAATAGGGGGTCATAAATGTATTATCTACAACGGAAAGAATCTTTTTATTCAAATCTCGATTTTTATTTTCTTCTAGGACGATTTTACTGATAGCCTCAATATCAATAATCTTTAACAAGGGATTGGTTGGGGTTTCTACCCATACAAGGCGTGTTGCAGGAGTAATCGCCTCTAACACATTTTGAGGATCACGCATATCAATATAATCGAATAATAAACCATATTTACGATAATTATTTTCAAAAAGCCGATAAACACCCCCATAAACATCGTCACATACAAGTACATGATCTCTAGACGACAATCGGGCTCTAATGACTGCATCAATTGCAGCCATACCTGTGGAGAACGCAACGCCATACACGGAACCCTCTAATTCAGCAATCAGTGTCTCTAAAATGTGTCGTGTCGGATTAGAAGTTCGTGAATAATCATATCCTAAATTCACACCCACCTCTGGAAGTACATATGTAGCAGTTTGGTAAATAGGAGGGAGAATTGAACCTGTCTCTTTATCAGGAGATTGACCCGCATGAACAGCTTTTGTTTCAATTTTCAATTTGTTCTCTCCATAAATCCTTGTTTGATCATCCATTCATCGTCAAAAATTGTGTGCAAATAATTTCTACCTGTATCAGGTAGCAATACAACCACAATATCATCGTCATTGAAGGTGTGGGCTAGTTTTATGACCGCAAATACAGCTGCCCCTGAAGACCCTCCAACAAGCAGTCCTTCATGTAATGCAAGATATCGGGTCATTTGAAAAGCATCTCTGTCTTCAACCTGAACTATTTCATCAATCAGATCAAGATCGATTGTTTTTGGGATAAAATCCTCTCCAATACCCTCTGTTCTATATGTATGAATATTTTCTTCAACGCCATAGAATTTACTGTAGTAAATCGATCCAATAGGGTCAACACCAATAATTTTAACTGCTGGATTTTTTTCTTTTAGATAACGGGCTGTACCCGTAATAGTACCGCCTGTTCCCAACCCTCCAACGAAATGGGTTATTTTTCCATCGGTATCTTTCCAAATTTCTGGCCCTGTTGATTCGTAATGAGCTTGAGTATTACAGAGATTGAAATATTGGTTTGGGGAAAAGCTACCCTGAATCTGTTTCGCCTTCCTTTCAGCTACTTTGTAATAACTCCTTGGGTCATCTGGAGTAACTGCTGTAGGCGTCCAAATCACTTCTGATCCATATGCTCGTAATAATAGTTCTTTTTCTTTACTCATCTTATCAGGCATGATAAAGATCTTTTTGTATCCTCGTAAAATGCTTGCAATAGCTAAACCAATCCCTGTATTACCAGATGTAGGTTCGATAATTGTCCCACCCTTCTTTAGTAAACCCATTTTTTCAGCATTGTCTAACATTTTGATCGCTATTCGGTCTTTTACACTTCCTCCAGGGTTTAAAAATTCAGCTTTAGCAAGAATTAATGGCCCTTCCTCAGATGTAAGACTATTTAATTTAATAATAGGAGTATTACCAACGACTTCCGTAATGTCATTGTAATATTTCATAATTAAACCTCTATTTAAGAAATAAGTTTTCAATAATTTCAATGTTTATTATTTGAAATTCGAATATAATTGACTCTAATCCCCGAGGAAAATAAATAGAACTGACTATAAATGCTCGATTAGGATTCTAGAATGCTGGGGGTTATTTGATTTAATGAAGGGCATCCAGTCATTTTCATTGCCTTTTTTAATGTTTCTCGGAGATAGTCCATCTGTAGTCGAACACCCTCGCTTCCACCACCAACCGCTGCTCTTACGATGTCTCGTCCAATTAAAACTGCGTTAGCACCAAGAGCTAGCATCTTCAAAACATCATAACCTGTTCTGATACCGCCATCAACAACAATTATTGCTTTTCTACCCTTCAATGCCTCAGTAATTTCTGGAAGCACATCAGCTGTTCCAGGTGTATGATCAAGAACTCGACCCCCATGATTTGAAACAACAATCGCGGAAGCGCCAGCATCTACCGCCTCCACAGCATCTTCG
>JBHLPG010000152.1:0-8999 GCA_048939725.1 Promethearchaeota archaeon
CCTATCCATCCGAATATTCCGAATTTTATAAAGAATAATTTTGTTTCCGCTCCATTATTCTGAAAACCGATTTCAAGCAGGTAAATAATTCCCCAATAAGCAAGGAAAAGCAGGAAAAGAATAAAAATAATATTCTGCAGGTTCCTGGGGTATCGGTAAAAAACATGTGAAGCAAAAATAACACCGATCCAGAAAGTAATGACGAGTAGAACTGATACAAAATTAAAATCAAATAACATCATTTGCTTTTTATATTATATCAGTTGTTCTAATCACTCTACCATTAATCATAACTAGAACTTCCGTAGAAATTTTATTTGTTTTGGGTTCAATTACCCCATTGAAATCTTTTCCATAAGTTTTTTGTAATTTATTCAAAAAAAAGGATACCGTCCGATCTTTATCAAGCTTTTCTACAATTTCTTTTTTCCCAGTTATTTCTCTGAAAGTTGCATGGAACATAATCTTAATTTTGTCAGTCATTTCACATCTCAACCTTAAAGATCGGTACAATTTCCCATATAATAGAATTAATGATAGAAATTACAGAGTAAAGTTATTCAACAATTCATTGAGTTAACTCTTTATAAAAATGTAGGGCCCTAGCACTTACAATACACTTATAATACACTCCTCGGAATCACGATTCGAATTTAGGAGGCTCTAATAATCCCTGAAACACCCGTTAATAAGCTCGAAGTGGGAGAAAATACCGTAACCGTTGTAACTGAAGCAGTTGAAGACCAACCTTCAGAATTCAAGGTTATTGGATTTGAAATGCTTGATCGAGAAGTGAAACAAAGTGGTAATACTGGTCGAGTATATTTACCAAAGAGTTGGATTGGGAAACGAGTAAAAATTATTCGTGTTTCAAGACTAGAAAAGAAATAGTAAGGCTTTAAGATACTAAAGGATGATCAAGATGAGCTTCGAAGAAATAATCCATATCAGAGAAATGCGAGAAGAAGACATTTCTCCTATCACTGATCTTGATAAGAAAATATCAGGGTTCAATAGACCTGAAATGTGGAGATCCGAAATTCAACATTATTTGCAAAACAAAAGTATTTGTATAGTTGCGGAAATCCAAGGCCAAGTTGTTGGATTTATGATAGGAACAGTTCATCCCTGGCTCTTTGGTATTGAAAATGGAGGCTGGATTGAAATTCTGGGTGTTGACCCCTCACATACCGCAAAGGGAGTAGGAAAAAAACTTGGAGAAAGATTACTTGAAGAATTTAAATCACAAAAAGTCAAGACTGTTTATACATCTGTAAAATGGACTTCTGGTGATTTATTAGAGTTTTTTAGAACATTAGAAATGACCAAAAGTGATTTTATTACGTTAATGAAGAAGTTATGAACAGAAACACAAACTTAATCAGTATTAAAAGGTGTTCAAATTGATGGAACTCGTACACAAGGAAGAAAAAGGATTATTTGACCAATTCAGGGATTGGTATAAAAACCGACACGATTACGCACAGGAATGGAAAGAGCGTACAGGGGGAAAAGTGATAGGCTTTTTTTGCACTTATGTCCCCGAAGAGATATTATACGCAGCTGATATACTTCCAGTCCGCATTTTAGGAAGTCACGAACCACAAGATGTGACGGAACCGCATATATTTGCCATGTTTTGTCCATTCTGTCGAGATTGCTTGGCACAGGGACTGAAAGGACGTTTCGACTATCTGAATGGAATTATGATAGCTCAAAGCTGTCTACATATCAGACAGGCTTATACAAGCTGGGATATCCATATCCCTACAGATTATAGTTACTATTTACCTCATCCAATGCATGTCCAAAGTCCTCATGCTGTCCCCTATTTAAGAGAAGAGCTAGTCAAATTCAAAGCATCTATTGAGGAATGGATAGGACGAACTATCACTGATGACGATCTCAAACGTGGAATTGAGATCATGAATACAAATAGACGTCTTTTGAAACAGGTTTATGAACTACGAAAGAGCAGTAATCCACCACTAACTGGACTTGAGGCCATGTATATGGTTGTTTCAAGCCAAACAACTGATAAACGTGATCATAACAAAGCATTGGAATCACTTTTACAAAATCTTCAATCAAGAGATATTGGCGATCCTGGTGAACGACTTATGATCTTGGGTTCAGAAGATGATGATACTGAATTTATATCGATGGTTGAAGATCTAGGAGCTACCTTTGTAACTGATGATCACTGTACGGGTACCCGATACTTTCAAGAGGAAGTGGATCTGACAGGTGACCCGCTAACGGCAATAGCTGAACGATATATAAAGCGGGTTCCATGTCCTAGCAAGGATTGGCCCCAGCGAAGGAGACTCAATCACATTGTTCAGATGGCTGAGGATTATGGTGTTCAAGGAGCTATCTTGATCCAACAGAAGTTCTGTGATCCTCATGAACTTGATATCCCAAAAATCAAGGAGACCCTAGAAGAGAAAGGTATTTCAACGTTGTTTCTTGAATTAGATGTTACTGTTCCAATTGGTCAATTTAAAACGCGTGTGGAGGCCTTTCTGGAGATTATACGAGAGGAGGATTTATTTTAGGAGGAATAAAGATGAATTCAACAAAGTATCCTACAGAACGATTGAAGTGTTGGAACAAAGCTAAAACCTTACGAGAAAATTACTACAAGGGGTTTGCAGAGGCTCATGAAAAAGGAGGAATTCGTTGGGCAGGCGGTGCATGGTCTTTTGATGCCATTCCTTCTGGATTGGGTGATGATGTATGGGCCTTAACTGGTGAACCTTATGGAGCAACTGTTGCATCGAATAAAGAATTTGCTACAGCATGTCAAGAAGCTATCGAAACGAAAGGTTATGCACGTGACCTCTGCTCATACATGCGTAATTATTGGGGCTCAATTCTCTTAAATAAATATGCTTGGCCAGAATTTTCCACTGAATTCCCACGAGCTGACTTCATTTGGCAAGATCATATCTGTTGTTCTCATTCAAAATGGTACCAGGTAGCTAGTGATCTTGAAGGTGGAGTTCCAATGTATAGTATTGATGTCTCAGTTGGCCCATATGAAGAATTGACAGATAGTAGAATTAACTATATAGTTGGACAAATGCACGATGGGATTAAATGGCTTGAAAAAGTAACTGGACGGGACTATGATGATGAGCTTTTAATTAAAGCAGTTTATAATGAATTTCGAAGCTGTCATTATTGGTCAGCCATTTGTGCGCTTAACAAAACAATTCCAGCACCGCTAGATGAAAAATCAATGTATTCCCTTTATGTTTTAGGTACATTAAGAAAATCATCTCAATGGACCGCTGATTTTTATGAAAAAGATCTCTATCCTGAAGTTAAAGATCGTGTAAAACGTGGAATAGCTGCTGTTGGGAATGAACAATGTCGAGTCATGACTGATACGCAACCTCCATGGGCGTTCCTGAAAGTTTTTCGCTATCTAGAGAAGTATGGATGTGTTTCAGTAGGAAGTCTCTACACTTTCTCATTAATTGGACTTTGGGAAGATCAAGAAGATGGGACTTGGGGGCCAAGAGCTATTCCTGATATTGAAATAACAAACCGAGATGAAGCTTTGAGAACTCTTGCAGAATGGAACTTAAGTAAACCAGAATGGCAGCATTTCTATCATCCTAAGCTAAAATCCGAGATGATGATTCGTATTGCACGAGAATGGAAACTTAATGGGGTTCTTTTACACTTCAATAGAGGTTGTGAAGGATTAAGTCTGGGAATCGCAGAGAATCGTTTAGCGATTCAAAAAGCAGGCTTTCCTGTGATGCCATTTGAGGGAAATATGGGAGATGAGAGAGAATTCGATATCACAAAAACAATGACCCGGATAGATGCCTTCATGGAGTCTCTTGAATTTGAAAAAATTGCGGAGTGATAAAATTATGGTAGCTATTGGAATGGATTATGGAGCGAAAAATACAAAAGCAGTTATCCTAAAAGATGGCCAAATTTTAGCCATTTCCTCAGTTTTGAGTGGATTTGATCAGAAAGCCTCTGAAAAACAAGCATTAGAAAACGCCTTAAACAATGCCGGAATAACCAGAGAAGAAATTGACCATTTCACGGCCACTGGTGCAGGAATGGATGCAACTACCCTCGCAAATGACACAGTCACAGAAATCAGCGCAGATGCACGAGGAATAAGCGCTATTTTTCCTTCTGTTCGTACTGTGATCGATATAGGCGCAGAGGAAGGTAGGGCGATTCGGCTTAATGAACATGGAAAAGTTGTAGATTTTGGAATTAATGAAAAATGTGCTGCTGGAGCTGGAGCTTTTACTGAAGCAATGGCAAGAGCTTTGGAAATAGATATTGAAAAAATGGGTGAACTCTCTCTAAAATCAACAAAAGCGGTTCCTATGAACGCTCAATGCACAATTTTCGCTGAGTCAGAAGTTGTATCATTAATACATCAAAAAACACCTAAAGAAGATATCTTACGTGCTGTACATGATGCTATTGCTGATAGGATCACAAGTATGGCCCGCAGGGTTGGCATTGAACAGGATGTAGCATTAATAGGAGGTGTAGCGAATAATATCGGATTCGTGGATTCGATGAAACGGAACCTTAAATGTGAGATCCTGGTACCAAATGATCTAATTAAACCAGAGTTTGTAAGTGCTTATGGGGCAGCGCTTACAGCACAAGATCGAATAGGAGGATGAAACAATGACTAGTACAGAAAGTACAGAATATTGGAGATGGACTGAATCACGTTGGACAAATCCAGATCTGGATTGGAAAGATGCTAATATAATAACAACTGGCATAGATGTTGGATCAGTTAGTACTCAAGCAGTGGTCATGATTGATGGGAATCTATATTGCTACTCAAACATGAGAACTGGAAGTGATAGCCCAGATAGTGCCAACCGCGCTATAAATTGGGCACTTGAAGATACAGGACTTACATTAGACAAAATTGAGTACGCTGTTGGTACAGGTTATGGCCGTGTTAATGTTCCTTTTGCAAAACGAGCTATAACGGAAATCGCTTGTCACGCACGAGGAGCGAATTATATGTATGGGCCAACAATTAGAACAGTATTAGATATGGGTGGCCAAGACTGTAAAGCGATTCGTTGCGATCAACGTGGAAAGGTTACCGCCTTTCTTATGAATGATAAATGTGCAGCTGGAACAGGGCGAGGTATGGAAGTTTTTGCAGATCTCCTACAAGTTCACATCAATGATGTTGGGCAAATGTCATTAGTAGATGATGAGCCAGAACCTGTAAGTAGCACATGCGTTGTTTTTGCTAAATCTGAAGCTGTTGGATTACTTCGAAAAGGTTGGTCTAAAGAAAGAGTTTTAGCTGCATATTGTGCAGCAATGGCTCATAGAGTTGTCACTCTCTTAGAACGACTTGGAGTAGAAAATGATTTTGCAATAACAGGGGGAATAGCTAAAAATATTGGTGTAGTTTCTCGAATTGAAAAAGAATTAAAGGTGACTGCTCCTGAACCCAATGTTGACCCTCAACTTGCAGGAGCGATTGGAGGCGCTTTATTCGGTAAAGCTTTAGTGGAGAAAGCTCGTAAGAAGGCAGGATAAATGAGAGCAAATTATGGCTATAAAGACGGTTCAGGAGAATATTTCATTACTGTAGACACAGATCTGTGTAATGGTTGTAGTGAATGCGTCAAAGCTTGTCCTGAGGGTGTTTTTGAAGTTGTAGAAAATGAATTAGACCCTTTAGCAGAAGAACTTGTAGCCAGGGTTACTGAAGAACATCGAAAGAAGATTAAGTATTCATGTGCTCCATGTAAACCAACTGGCGAACCAATAACGCTACCTTGCGTTCAAGCTTGTGAACCAGGGGCATTAACCCACTCTTGGTAATTCATAATCACAAGATATTCATTAAAAACTGGACCCTATTCTTGGGAGAATGTAAAGATGGAAACGATATCAATCACTATCAATGATACAAAAATTGAAGCAAAAAAAGGAATGACAATATTAGAGGCTGCCCAGGCTGCTGAGATCTATATACCACGGCTGTGTACTCATCCTGATTTACCCCCATCTCAAGACTTGAAACCAGTAGAATCAATATATCAGGGTGATAACCAATATTTCAATGATGAGGCGTTAGCATCACAAACACACGAAGGATGTCAACTGTGTGTAGTCAAAATAGAAGGAAATAAAGAACTCGTAACATCATGTAATACAATGATTCAAGAAAGCATGATAATTTGGACTGATTTGCCAGAGATCCACAATTTCAGGCAAGAAAGAATGGTGAAAATTCTTTCCAAACATCCGCATGCTTGTCTAACTTGTGCTCAACAGGAGGGCTGTAGTCGTGAACCATGTTCTACAAATGTTCCTGTAGAAGAACGATGTTGTCCAGAGTTCGGAAGGTGTGAATTACAAAAAGTAGCAGAATTTGTGGGAATAAGGGACGATACTCCGCGCTATAAACCTCAAAACATTCCAATTTTAGATAACGAGCCCCTATTTTTACGAAATTTTGAATTGTGCATAGGATGTGCACGTTGTGTTAGGGTTTGTAAGGATGTCCGAGGTGTTAATGCTCTTGGATTTGTGTTTTCAAATGGTGAAATAGTTGTAGGCAGTATCAAATCTACGCTGAAAGAATCGGGATGCAAATTCTGTGGAGCTTGTATTGAAGTATGTCCAACAGGAGCTCTCACTGACAGAGATATCTTATGGGCCGAACGTGAAAAAGAACTTGTTCCTTGTCGTAGCACTTGCCCACTAGGAACCGATGTTCCCCGCTACATCCGATTGATCGCGGAAGGTAAGTTTGAAGAAGCTGCTTCAGTAATTCGAGAGAAAACTCCTCTTCCCTCTGTCCTTGGAAGGGTCTGTTTTCATGTTTGTGAAACAGAATGTCGTAGAGGTCAGCTGAACGACCCAATTGCGATTTGTGCGTTAAAACGTTTTGCTATAGAGCATGACACAGGAATATGGCAATCAAAAGTTACAACTTCTTCAGCTACAGGAAAAAAAGTAGCAATTATAGGATCAGGCCCTACAGGACTCACAGCAGCTTATTATCTGGCACGAAATGGTCATTCAGCTGTTGTTTTGGAGGAAAGTCCGGAAATAGGAGGAATGTTAAGGCAGGGAATCCCAGAATATCGATTACCAAGAGAAATATTTGATAAGGATCTTGAATATGTAAGTAATGCAGGAGTAAAATTCAAAACCAATGTTTCAGTAGGACATGATTTAACTATTAACGATTTACAAAGAGATTATGAAGCAATTTTCATATCTATTGGAGCCCAACAAGCTAGAAAAATTAAAATCGAAGGAGTAGAACTTAAAGGAGTTCTTTGGGGATTAGAATTCTTAAAAGACGTAGCAAAAGAAAAAGAAGTCCAAATTGAAAAAAGAGTTTTAGTTATTGGAGGTGGTGGCGTTGCAATGGATGTTGCATTAACTGTACTCAGGTTAGGTGCTAGTGAAGTCCAAGTAGCGTGTCTCGAATCACGAGAAGAAATGCCTGCTCATGAATGGGAGATTCAAGAAGTAATAGATGAAAATATAACTATTCATTGTTCATGGGGCCCCAATAGAGTTATTGGTACCGATAAAGTAGAAAAAGTGGAATTAATTCAGTGTACAAATGTATTTGATGAGAAGGGAAGATTCAATCCAACATATGATAGCTCTAGCTTAAAGACTGTAGAAACTGACATGGTTATCATGGCAATAGGGCAAAGTCCTGATCTATCTATTTTAGGAGAAGAAATGCCAGTTCAAATATCTCCATCAGGCTTAATCAGTGTGAATGATAGAGACCTTTCTTCAAATATTACGGGAATTTTCGCAGGGGGAGAAGTAATAAAAGGGCCATTATCGGTTGTAGAAGCGATTGAAATGGGACGTAACGCCGCAATTTCCATCGACAGATACTTGGGGGGTACTGGTAATATCGAAGAAAAATTAATAGATCAAGATGATTCAAATCCTTGGCTTGGCCAAGATGAGGGTTTTTATGATAAGTCTCGGGTTACAATGCCCTGTTTACCTATCGCGGATCGTGTTATCAGTTTTAACGAAATAGAGCTCGGTCTTAATGAAAAGCTGGCCATGGAGGAGGCGAACCGATGCCTCAGATGTGATCTGCGTTTAGAATTTTCACCCATAATATCACCCCCAGAAAAATGGCTGGAATTTACACTTGAAACTATTCAGAAAATACCATCAATTGAAGGGGCTTTTCAACTACTTGATGAGAATAAACATGTAATTTTCATCCAAGGAACTCCCAATCTACGTCAAGCTTTAGAAGAGCAGCTGAATTCCAATGAAAAAGCCAAGTACTTTAGTTTCGAAGAAGATCCAATGTATACCAAGAAAGAAAGTGAACTTCTACAACAATTCATGCAAGAATTTGGGAGAATGCCAGAATGTAATGAAGACTTAGATGATGATCTTTTTTAACAATAAAATACGGTAAAAAGAATTGAATTGACTTGAAAACCGAGGATAATACGAGAAAATCTCAGTTGGAGAAGGAGGGTTGGGAGAAGAAGTTTACCATTGAAGAACATCGTGTTGACGAATACGTAGAACTGTATAAATCTTTAAATCAAGAAGTACTTGTTGAACCTGTAGTACCAGGGGAAATGGAAGGATGTGTTGAGTGCTATAAAAGGAATTGTACTAATTATCGGATAATTTATACCCGCGTCAAAGACTAGGATCAACTCTCTTTGTTCTCTAAGTATCTTTTTAGAAGATTTGTTCTCAATTCGTCCTAATTCCCTATAGGCGGATTCCTCATATTTTAATGATAAAACCGGGATTTCCATTTCTTTTAACTCAACAAACTGACTTGAGGCTGTATGTCGACTGGAGGTTCCCAAGTTCCGTTCGGAAGTAACTTTTGGACTCCTCCCATGATTTCTACTTGTACATTAAAAATGGTAAAGCTTCCAAAATGTGATTTAATTGAAGGATCACTACAAAAACTAACTGGTTTTGTTACATGGTCTTGAATTTCA
>JBHLPG010000153.1:0-8996 GCA_048939725.1 Promethearchaeota archaeon
GTTATTCCTCGGTGGGGATTATTACAGGCCAATGAAAACTTCAGAGTAATATTGGCTCAAAATCCCTATGATGACGTGGGTGTTGGAAAAATCTCTCGAGCTTTGTTTGATAGATTGATACGTATTAGTATGGATTATCAAGACGAACTGGAAGAACAAGATATCGTTCTGAATGAATTAGGGAAGGAAAAGAGCATGGATCTTATTAAGATCGCAGTTCGGTTGACAAGAGCTACCAGAACACATGTTGAAATAAAACAAGGGGCATCCGTGAGGGGAGCAATTGATATTGTCCTCATGGCTTCCACTCTTATTATGCTCAGTCAGCATAGATCAGCATATGAAATCCTCAGAGATAGCGCTTTTGCTGCTCTTTCGGGTAAGATATGGCTAGATCCAGCAAGTGAACGGACAGCAGAAGAAATAATTGAGGAATTGTTACTCCAAGTAATTCGGTCATCAAATCTAACCCTCGAAATTGATTGGGAGAGTTTAGAACAAAGAAAAAAAAAATGAATGGTGACATCTCTCTTTTCTCTGATTCCGAGGAAAGTCTGAACGAATTACTCCCAGACGATTTTTCTCCCATAGAGAGGGTAATTGCAGAAGTGGAGGCTGAAGTCGATAAGATCGAATTAGTGGGGTCAGTATTACTAGAGCTTCAAGCAGAGACTAAACAAAAAGTCATTGATTGGGCAACCCAGCTTATTATCAACACTACTTCTGAGCAAGTAGGAAGACAATGGAAGAAACCCAAATATATTTCCGTAAAAAAAAGAGAAGACCATTTTCTCGACCTAGATATAGAAAGAACGATTGAAAACATCATAGACAATCCAATTGACAAAACTAATGCTATTCAAGTATTGCATCGTGAACGCAAGGGACACTCCGTTCTACTCGTTATTGACTCGAGTTATTCGATGTCGGGGAGAAAACTAGTGATGGCAGCAGCGACAGCAGCTACCATAGCTCATTTATTTGACACAACAGATATAGGAATAGTGCATTTTGGCACAAAAGGGGGAATTTTGAAACATTTTGATGTTGAAGAGTCAATTCAAAGCATCGTAGAGAAAATCTTCAATCTTATTCCTAAAGGACTGACTAATATTTATCAAGGGTTAAAAGTGGGGGTGGAAGAGCTTGGCCAGAGAAAACAATCCACCTATACCGCAATTTTACTTAGTGATTGTGATGTGAACACAGGGAAAATCCCCTCTGTAATTGCATGGAAACTCCAAGGATTGAAAATTATCACATTTCCCCCAGTTAATGACTTCATTGCTAATATATTGAAAAAAGAAACTAGAGGAGAATTATTCCATACCTCTTATGTCAAAGATATTCCGAAGATTTTACGACAGATCTTTGTTGAGAAATTAGTTTAGGGAACGGTAGTTTTTACATCCTTGGGTGATAATTTTCTCCTGATGATTTTTAGAACTACACCAGCTGAGGTAGGGTCAGGGCATCGAACAAATTCAGTAGTCACTCCCTTGGAATCAATTACTTTCTCATATGGCGTTCCTCCATACGTCCATGAAAGTTTCCCATCATACTCTAAAACGCGAATCATTGTATTAGCACTATCCAAAAGCCATGAACAAATCTTGGCCTTATCATCGGGGTATGAAAGTTTCTCCCCAGTCTTATGATATGGACAACCACTTTCGTAAATCTCTAGATCAAATGAATATTTTCTTCTTGCCATTTCTTCTCACCTAAGAATAGGAAGAACTATTTTTTGTCGAATTATATTTATGACTTTTTGGGCAAGAACAATTGCCTTGGCAATAGAGAGTTGCCTTCTGATCATTGCCCTTTTTCTACTGATGATAGGGCAGAATACATAATTTGGGGAGAGTGGCAAGGTCGTAATCACATCTTAAATCATAGAAATAATACTGGATTACAAACAATAGTCGTGATTAATAGAACACCATCAGAAATCACGATTTTTGAAACAAAAATTGAGAAAGCTCTTGAAGTATACCAAGGGGAAGCCACAATAAGGACGATTAGAGTTAGTTCTTTATGGGAATATGAAAGGGAAACTCGTTGTGCAAAAGTTTTTGATACCTACGCTTGGATGTGGATCAAAATCACTAAAAGGGAGATGAATAACTCTAAGATTAAAATAATGAACAAAATTTTCCAAATAGTAAAAATCAAGGAGTGCTTAGATTGTTATATACAATAAAACTCTTGATGACATAAACAATTTTTCAAAGACATTGATAGAAACCATCATATTTGGAATCATGATAAGGTTAATCTGTGGATTAGCATTGATAGCCTACAAACGAAAGAAATTTTGATGGTAAACATTAATGAAAACATGAAACAATCTTATTTCGAAATTCCCGAATGTTTTGAATAAGAATCTCCGAATTATGTGTAGTAATAATAAACTTGAACTGCATTCTATAATCTAGGTCGTATAGAAAAAATTCTGGTTTATATCCAAATATTCCTGCATAGATATCACAAACCTCTTGTATCTTTTGTTTCGTGGTTTTTAGATCACCAAAGGGAGCTCCCCATTTGAACGTGTATCGTACAACCTCTTCTTCAATTAAATCTAAGGCAAAAGTCTTGAACCTTCCAAACCTTGATTGTTCTTGGAGATCTTGAGCTTCCCGTCTCCCAATTCGACGTTCCACTTTTTGCTTGTAGATAATCATATTTGTGGTCAAAAAATTCTGATTAGGTATATAATGATAAATATTATTAACTGTCCGAATTTTAGTGTAATTCAAAGAGATCTCTACAACCTGACCTCTAATCTCAGTCCCTAAAGCCACAAAATCATTCACACCAAATGGATTGGTGAATATAATATAAAGCCCAGCAAGAAAATTACTCAAAGTCTGAACTGATCCAAATGAAATAATAGCTCCAAGAAACGTTGATACAATAACAATTTCCTCGAGTGGTGATTCGAATAAAAACACGAAGATATAGAGAATCGCAGTTGCTGCTCCTACATTTAAAAGTACTTTAAGTGCATTGAGGATATCCAAAGGAATTTTTTCTGATCGTCGCAATGGTTTTGATATGATCAATTGCAATATCCAACGAATAATTAAAATCATTATTGCAGCCAGAGTTAGAAATAACAATCGATATTCTGGTTGAAACAAAAATATGTCAGTTTTGATCAATTCCACTCTCCTGTAATTCAGCAAACACTGTTTCAGTAATCGATTCCATTAGGTATGGCCATGAATTGAAAATCGTGTAAGCATCAGGCGCAGTAATAACTAGGTAGACTTTTTGACGAAAATCATACTTACCAAAATAATAGCTTGGTTTGAAACCATATACTGTTGAAAATTTCTGACACACTATGTCTAGACGTTGTTTTAATGCCTCTACTGGAATAGGAGGGCTAATAACATTTAATTGGAACTCAATAAGACTCCTGTATTTAGTGTATCGGTCGAGGTACAAATCAATAGGTAAAACATGTATTGAATCTAAAGTTTTCATAATACCCTTTCGATCGTTATTAACAGGGAGCTGGGTACTATAATTCAATAAAGACGCGTTAAGTAAACTACTATTGGGAATTATTACAGAGGTTCTATCAATTTGAATGATTTTTGTAAAATTCAATCCAATTTCTTCCACAATACCTACTGCATCTTGTGTTTTTATCAAATCCCCGACACTGAATGGCCTCGTGATTATCAAATAAAGCCCTCCAAAAACATTGGATGCAACAGAAGCAGAAGCAATACCAATAACGGCTGCTACTATAGTCGAAAAGCCTAAAACAAAATCTTCATCAGCTCCAAGCAGTGAAAAGATCCCCATGGTAACTAAGAAAATTTGGCCAACACTAATTAACAAATTTATGGAATTTTTTGCATCCGCGGAAATCCTCGGCATTCGATTAACTAATGCTTTGATGATCTTCCCAAAAAACCAAATAAAAATGAGAAATATGATTATAATGAATATTAAGACGAATAAATCAAACCAGGGTTGAAAGGGTTCTGTTACACTTGATAATTCTTTGAGCCATTGACCTATCATAATAGTTCAGCAACAAAATCTAAGGATAAATAACACTTTTCTGAAAGAAACATAATTAATGTTAATGATTCTGAAGATAAGGTTCCCCAATATCCGTAAAAGATACATTTTCCAGAAATATGAAACAAGATGAAAAAGATTTCATTTTACAAAATACAAATCCTAATTAAAATTCCATATGGTTCGTAAACTTCCCCATTCCCCTAACCCAGTAGATTTCATGACCTGCCCCAGACTATTTGATGTTTCATTGTATCTTCACGGAGGGTTTCCTCTAAAGTAAGTCGAGCTTTTTTTTCTTCGAACCATATTACTCATGCAGTACCTTTTCCTCTGTGAGACAAATTCTATCGGGTATGTTTGTGTTTTTCTCCCTCCAGTACTTCTCCCTCTGGGTTGGTATTACATTCTAATTTCAAAACCAAAGATTTTTAAACCAACGGAGAATGGTGGTACTTGCATAGGCAAATTAAAGGCGTCTCCGCCAGTTGAGTGAAACGGTTACTGAGACGTATTTAAATGATCAGCCTAAAAATGATCAGTTTCTACAATTAATTTCTATGAAGTGATATAAAATGTCAGTAGCAGAAGGAATTACTGGAAAACCCCTCGTCATCGATAATGGGACAGGGTTAAGCAAGAACGGTTATGCAGGTGAAGACCAACCTCGCTCAGTGTTCCCTACCCTAATTGGGTATCCTAAATATCAGTCCATCATGTCTGATGTGGATCATTATGTTCGGGAATACTATGTTGGCGAAGAAGCTATGAACTTACGTGGTGTACTCAAGCTTATCTACCCAATTCTCCATGGGATTGTTACCGATTGGGATGCTATGGAGAAGATTTGGCATTACACCTTCCATAACGATCTTCGAGTCAATCCAAGTGAACATCCTATTTTATTGACCGAAGCTCCCTTGAATCCAAGTACCAACCGGGAGAAGATGGCAGAAATTCTCTTTGAGACCTTTAACGTCCCCGCCATGTATGTATCTATGCAAGCGGTTCTGTCATTATATGCCTCTGGACGGACTACAGGGTTAGTTATTGACGCTGGTGATGGTGTTATCCACATCGTACCTATTTACGAAGGATTCGCTATCTCTCATGCGATTAGTCGTATCGATATCGCTGGTCGTGATATTACTGAGTACCTCCGCCGATTACTCCGAACTCGTGGTCGGGCATTAACCTCTTCTGCCGAGAAAGAGATTGTTCGTGATATTAAAGAACGCCTGTGTTATGTCGCTCTCGATCCTGAAAAGGAATTGAAGCTTGCTGAGAAAGTCTCTGGTATGGAGAAACAATACACCCTCCCTGACGGAGAAACCCTCACTATTGGACCTGAACGTTTCTTGGCTCCTGAAGCCTTCTTCAATCCCAGTGCCCTTGGAAAAGAAGAAACTCCTTTGGATGAAGCCATCTACAACGCAGTCCAACTCTGTGATATTGACCTCCGTAAAGAACTGTATCAAAACATTGTTCTTTCTGGCGGTTCTACCATGTTCCCAGGCTTGAAAGAGCGTCTGCACAAAGAGCTCACCGAACTCGTTCCTGAAAACGTTGAGATCCGTATCGTGGCTCCTCCCGAGCGCCGATATTCCGTCTGGATTGGTGGATCAATTCTTTCATCCTTAAAGACCTTCCAGCGATTATGGGTCTCCCGTAAAGAGTATCAGGAACAAGGCCCTGGCGTTATCAAACGAGCTATCTAAGTTTCCCCCCTCTTCCCTTTTTTCTTCTTTTTTAATTATAGTATAAGTTTCACTCTTTCCATCATTTTTGTTTATATTATGAATCCTGTAATTTTTAATTTTATTGCAGTAGATGTCGTTTAACGTTGGTTATACCAGATCTGTTTTAAAGAATTTTTAAAAGGATGTTCTCCTTTTTCCATTTAACGAAATTTTTAATATTTCCCAATGTCTATTGGGGAGAGTGAAGTTTGTATGGTCGACGAAAATAAACAAATCATTGATGAAGCATGTAGTTCGGGTTTTTCATTGAAAAAAATCCGTGAACTACTTGAGAAGCATAAAGAAATAACAAATGAAGAAGAAGAACCAAGGTTGACACCCTGGACAGGACTCAAACCCGCATCTTAATGGGCTCATGAAAGGATTTAAAAACCGATATTTTCCTAGAAAAATGTGAACAGTTACCAACCCTTTTATTACTGAAACTGATGCCATCGAATCAGGTCAGAGGAAATGATTAATGTCTAAAGTTAAAATCAAAGGAATACTTCTAGATGGATCACCTTGGGAAACATATTTTGATCACATCACTAAAACAATCAATCTTAGAGGTCCTAAAAAAGGAAATCAGCGTTTAAAAGCTGTTGATCTATCATCCTTAAACCGATGTCTGAATCTAGAAACTTTATGTATCAGCCATAATAAAATCGAAAATATTTTGCTACCCACATTTAGTAATGAACTAAAACGATTGGAATTACAGTTTAATTCTATTTCAGAGATCGATCTTTCCCCAATAGAAGAATGTAAAAAACTTGAAACTCTCTTATTGCAAAAGAATAGACTATTGAATATAGATCTCGCACCTTTGAAAGACCACAATGCACTTAAAGAGTTACATTTATTTGGAAATAAATTTCTGAGCGTTGACCTTACTCCCTTGAGTTCTTGTATAGGGTTACGTGTTTTATCACTTTCTATCAATAAACTCTCAAGAATTGATCTATCTCCTTTGAGTTCTTGCCATAACTTAGAACTTCTAGGATTGAGAGATAATAAATTATCATCATGCGAGCTCTCACCCTTAAACGGACTTAAATACTTAAGGATAATTGAATTAAATAAGAATGAGTTAACCAACATCAACCTTACTCCTCTAAGTAATTGTTTGAATCTTGAATCATTAGAATTACGTGATAACAAGTTAAGCTCACTAGACATTTCCCCTCTGAGATCATGTACCCAATTACACACTTTAATGTTATCAAAGAATAAATTACCTGAATTAGATATATCTCCGTTAAAAGAGTGTTGGAATTTAAAAAAATTACTCATAGATGACGCTGTAAAACTCATTTGGAATGATGAACCGATCTCATCCAACGATAAATTACCCACCCCTCTTCAGGAGCTTTATGGTCAAACAGGAATGGATTATAGCTGATTTTCTAGTCATAAGACTCCTTCTTTCTTTATTGAGCAGAACCATTTCATTAGGTCTGCAAGAACGATTAGAGATGGCTCTTCAACAATCATTTTTTCTCACAAAATTCTTCTTCTTTTGGTTATTTCTGGCAAGTGTGATCGGTATAATGATTTTTCCCGCTTTATATCTCTTTGAAATTAACATCCTCTTGCTTCCAATACTATGGTTATCTTATTTACTATTTACTTTAATGTTCCCGTTATTCCCAACGAGATCATTCTTAAAACGTAGTATAATATACGGTTTTCTTCTTGCAATGCTTTTAGGAACATTTAGTTTTTTCGTTTATAATGGAACTCTTATAGGAACCCGTCAATGGATTGTGATCGGATTTGCCATGGGACATTTTCAAGGAATGGATTATTCAGGAGCAACCCCTATAAGTAAACCAACAAACATCGATGAGGAATACCCAACAATGATAATTATTTTAGGAATATCACTAATAGTTCTACTAATTTTGACAGGTCTTGGATTATTCATAGATTAGTGAAGGTAAGTTATAATCTTGGCAAGTAATACGAAAAGCGCTACAGCGGTAATAAGGAAGCCAAAACAGCAGACTCTTCGTGTACCAAAACTGGATGTTTTGAAATGCAATAAATGTGGGATTTGTGTCGAGGTTTGCCCTCAAAATGTCTTTATTCACAACGAAAATGGAACATATCATCAATCCAGAAAGATGTATAGAATGTGGTGCGTGTGAGTTAAATTGTCGAGGAGAAGCTATCTTATTTGATCCTTTTTCTGGGTGTGGATGCATCTGGAATGCAACTTTCCGAAGGCTAAAAGGCGTCACTTTTTTGGCGCAGATCAGCATCAGATTCAACTGGCTCCTCACCAGATTGTAACTAATTTGAAAAATGAAAATAGTGGTGATATTATGACTGAAAAAGATCTCTTAAAATCTTTAACAGAAACTCAAAAAATTGATATCTTACGTAAGAACTGGTTTTCCCATGACGCGAGATGGCAGTACGCCACATTTCTTGAATTAGGCGTTGAAAAAGGAAATGAACTAAATTATAAGGTTTCTAATCAGATCGGCAAAGTAATAATGCATAGATTGATGAATGCTTTAAATATGGATTCGATTCGAACTATAGAGGAATTTCAAGCCATCCTTGAAGCAGCTATGGATTTATATTACCCCTCCCCTCAGTTTGTTTATCATTTCAAGCGTAGAAACGATATTTCTCTTCTTGGAATAATGGAATTTTGCAGTATTTATGAAAATGTTCAAAAGGCAGGGATTTCAGACCAATATAAATGTGCTTGTTTCGCCATGCATTCAGGTTGGTTTGAAGCCTTAGGTATAGAAGTTCTGGAAGAACTCAAAAAAAGCCTTAAAGACGGGGATGGATTATGTGAATTTCATCTGACAATCAAAAAATTCAGCGACAGCTTTTAGGCTATTATACCAAAAAATGAGCCATAGAAACATTAGCGATTTATGTCCCAAGGAAGGAAAGTTAAGATGATTGAATGGAAAAATATTGTAATAATGTTAGTTTCTGTAGTAATGTTTTTCTATTTTTATATAAAAAGTGCTTCCCATAGCTTTGTATGAAAAAATTGGTGAGAACGCCTTTAAGAAATCTGGGCAATATCGAATATTTTCTCTAATTTTCTAAACGTTGGATATAGAACTGAATTCAAGTCAAGCTTAGATTAGAATATTGTCATATCAGAACAAATCCAATTGCGAGAGCAATAGGCAATACAACAGAGATTAGCGGGCCATATTTCGTGATTCGGGCCAACCA
>JBHLPG010000154.1:0-8992 GCA_048939725.1 Promethearchaeota archaeon
TTTCCTTGTTACTCAATTACTTTTTAGCCTTGCTTTTCTAATAGAAGTTTTCACGTTAGGACCTTCAGTCAGTGTTCTGGTTCTAACAACTGTTACAATTGCTGTGATTGTTCTCTACATGCTCAAATTCCTTCAATACCTTGATTCTTCAGAAGCTGGCCTTGGATCACTTAAAATTCCTATACTTGTATATTGTGTAGTCATTAGTTTGATGTTAATTTCTTCTATTATGCTTTGGGGTACTTTAGGAAAATTGGAAGCTATAATAGTTGTTATAGGGGCACTTTTTTTTGTTATTTCGGATTCAATCATTGGAATCCATGAATTTCATCATAAAATTTCAAGATCTGTCTTGATGGTAATGTTCACATATTATTTTGCCATCTTTCTTCTTTCACTAAGTGTTATTTTGCTTTAAGTGGAAATTGTAGCAAAAAACACAGGATATAGAGCTATTCTTTTGGCCCAAAAGCAAGTTTAAGTATTTCAGTAATGTGTTCCCATTCTTTGTCAATTCTTTCCCAAGTTCGTAACTCTCGGAATAATCTTTTACGAAAGGGAAGGATCATTTGGGCCATAATTGAAAGTTTTTCATGAGTAGGATGACTTAAGATTTCTGATTCAATACTTTTTAGGGATTCTTTATCCCAATTTGGATAGCATCTTCCCAATCCTTCACCTAAAAACAGACCTAGCTCTAATGCTGTAAGAATTCCAGAACCTCCCGAAGGGGTGACTTGTCCTGCAGCCTCTCCAATGATGAAGCAATTATTAGTATAAATCTTATTGACTGGGCCTCCCATAGGTATTGATGATAAAATTATTTCATAGAACCTCGATTGATGTATCTTTTCCATAATTATGGGACTTTTTAATACTACTTCCCATATGTCCCAATAATCTGGGAGAGGATCAGTCGAAACCTCTGGAAATATTATGAATCCAAACTCCGCATTTTGTTTTCCATGAGGAAAAATAAAACTGATCCCTGCTACATCCAACTTAATATCGGAGAAAAATAGAAATTCCATGTCTTCCTCATTATAATCCCCAAAGAAATGCCCTCTAATAATTGGACAAAGAGGAGATGGTTTGGGTAAGTGGTGCAATTGAGCTGTTATACTGTTAGCTCCTTCAGCACCAATAATCAGTTGTGTAGTTAAGGTTTTAGATTGATTTTTTAGCAGATCCCTATATGTTACTTGTATTTGTCCACTAGGCAGCGGAGTCAAGTCTGTCACTTGGGTGTTCACTCTAAGTAAGACATCCTCTAGTACAACTTGTTTAGCGATTTCGTTAAGAAAAAGACGGAAATCAATCCAGATTCTATTAATGTTATCTTCTAAGTGAAACGATTTTTTTCCGGAGGGGGAATAATAATTCCGTCCAAAGGATTTAATCTCATTAATAAAGGCTTTTTGAGGCAGATCCTTTAGGAAGACCTTTGATAATAAATCTGGACGGTAGTGGATGGATTGTCCTTTTAATTGGTTACCAATAGCAGGTTGTTGTTCTACAACAAGCACTTTTCCTACGCCATTTCTTTTCGCTCCCAGTGCTGTTGCTAAACCAGCGGGACCAGCACCAATTATGATAAGATCAAAGTCATTAAGCAATTCTAATCTCTCTTTGAGTAGTTAGAGACTCCGTAGCATTAGAGTTGGTTCTTTGTTTTTCAATGATCTCACAGGAATATAGGTTCCTAAAACACTGAAAAAAAGCGCTGCTCCATAAATATTATACACAATCGAGTCTGGGGGAACTAAAACGATAGGAAATTCCGTTTGGAGAGCATTTTGTAAGAAAGTCAAGAAAGCCAACCCATATCCAACAAGACCGCCTAGTACAGTTGAAACTAAGGTAATTATGATAGCTTGGCATAAAAATACAATCGTTAGCTCTCTTTCTTTAAGGCCAATCGCCTTAATAATCGCAATTTCCCTAAGTGCTTCAATAATACTTGTTTGTGTTGATGAAAAAATAGAAAAGAACGCAATAATCAAAGAAAGAGACAAAATAATAGAAAGTTGCTCTCTTTGAGTTTCTAGACTCTCATTAAGTCTATCCAAGAGAATGTCAATTCTAATTGCTTGGACAGATGTACCAAATTCTAAAAACACATCCGTTTGAACGTCATCTATTACATCGGGGTCACTTGACTTACATTTTACAAAAATTCGATCGATAGTGGAATTGATTGTAATCTGGTTCGTGATATTTGCTTCTTTGTTTTTAACAATAGAATTCCATGTTTTATTTCCGCAGAAAACTGCCGAATAACCACTAAACTTCTTAGCGGTGTGAACATCTTGAAAACCCCCAATTCGATCAGCAATTCCTACTATTGTTAAATTCAGGTTTTTTCCATAGAGTTCGTTGTTCCTTATAATTGGACTTGATACTCTTAGGCGAAGAAAATCCCCAATTCCTTTCTCCAGCTCTGCTGCAATTGATCTTGATATAATAATAGTATTATTCTCTTCAAGTTGTTGCCACGCATCCTTTTCTCCTTCTTGGATACGAGGGGAGCTGAATAAACTCTTTGCGAAATTTCTATTTGCAATACCGTATATATTACTTGGTGTAATTGCATTAAATAATGCCATATCACCAATTATTGTCTGACAGCCAATTAGTTGGGCGATATTACCACTGCTAACAAACGAGGCGAATGACACATTTTCATTCTTTCTTAATGCTGTTATCACATCAGGATCCACAAAATCGCTACTTATCCTTGATGACTGGACGACAATGTCAGATCCATAGTAATGCTTCAAGTTTTCTGTGAATAAATATGTATCAAAAGTATTTGACATTGAAAGATACAAGATAAACGCTAAGCTTAACGCAAATATTATCGAAGTGAGAGAATTTCTGCGCTGATTCTTTAAGAGAAATGTTTTTGTCATTATTCCAATCTTCTTAGTTCTCTTCAGCACTAATAGAATAATAACAAGAACTCTTTCAAGTATTGGGGAAAATACTCCTACTACCATTATGACACATCCAATTAAGAAAGAAAGTAAGAGAAAGAGGAATAAAGTTAGAGATAATAATGGATCCCCCAAAAAATCCAATAAAGGAAGTATAATGAAGAATACTGAACCCAAACTTGCTAAACCTAATCCTAAGAGACCCATCGTTCTTGATACATGACGTTCGCGTGTTATTGAATATTCTTGGATATAAGAACGGCCAAATTCGAGCGAAACTACGATATTTCGATTTAGAATATCAAAACTCGGTTTAATTGCCGATAATAATCCAGCGAGACCTCCGATAATGCATGAAAATACTATTGTTTCGGTTGTTATGGTCAGTGTGAAGTTTTCAATGTTGGAGAACAGCATTCTTGTAATAAATGATGATAAGAAAAACCCAAATAAAATTCCTACAAAAATTCCCCAGAATATTCCAAATAATTGGCTTATAAATAAAATTAAAAGGATCTTACGGTCATTAATGCCCAAGGTTCTAAGCATGGCATATTCTCTGGTTTTTTCTTGAATTGAAACAGTATTCAAGCTATAAATAAGAATAGTTGCCAATATTAAGATTAGAATCCCAATAAAATTAAGCATAAGTCGAATTCCAGTAAAATCAGCACTTTCAATAGCCTGGGCTTTTGGAATTGCCACCGAATAATCTTCCACTCCAATATTCGATTGAATTGTAATAGCAATCTCTTTAGCTGCATTAACTGATCCTTCAGGATCTTTTACAGAGTAAATTTGGTCGCTAAACTTGCCTACAAGCTGTGTACATACTTCATTCTCTCCAAACCATGCTTCTATTACATTCAAATCTAAAACAACAGTATTAAATCCTATTGGAAGCTTTTGATCTTCTTCTACGACTTCAACAATTTCTAATCGGCTTTCTATAATCTCATCAGTTACAGGATTCTGAATTTTGACGTAAAAATAATTTAGTGATAAATTCTGGTTTAATACAGTCTTTATGTTACGGCCAAAATCTCCAATTAACAAGCACTTATTGGTACCGAGCGGTTCAGTAATGGGAGGATCAAAAGCTCCTATCCCCATTTCATTCTCTTTTGATATATTCAATCCCATAATTGTTGATGGTAAATAGAAAATATCCTGACGTTCTTCCTCTACTTCAAATGATATAATCATTGTTGCTTGTGCGATATATCTCGGAACTACAGATTGAACTTGTTCCAAATTCGTGATATTCGGAGAAATAATCGAATAATTCAAAATATATTCAGTATTAACGGGATTTATTTCAAAATCATAATCTGGAGTCGAATTTAGGATAAAATCAACATAAGTATTCCCAATTGTATCAACAGTGGCATTCATTGCAATCAGAAGACCTATTGATAGTGCAATTGATACAATGCCAATCAGATTTCTTAATTTGTGCTTTTTTACGTCCCGATAAATCCATCTGATTATCCAGTTTGATTGTCTGAATAGAGAACCAATATTAACCATTTTTAATCACATAACGGTGCTAAATAGACAATTAAGATTCAGGTCTCTCTATAAATTTTCCATCTTGCATTTTAATAATAGTATTCGCAAATTCTGCAACATTTATGTCATGGGTAACCATAATGACAGTTTTTCCTAGCTCATTCAGGTCTTTAAGGATCTGAATAATCTCCTGTCCTGTTCTCGAATCTAAATCACCTGTTGGTTCATCAGCAAGAACAAGGGGTGGATCGTTTGCTAATGCTCTAGCAATAGCAACTCGCTGTTGTTCTCCTCCCGATAATTCTGATGGAAGATGATGTCCCCTTTTTTCAAGCCCTACTAGATTTAACAGTTCATCTACACGGCTTTTTATGAAAGAGTCAGGATACGATGAAAAAATCAATGGAATAGCGATATTTTCTTCAGCAGATAATGTTGGAAGTAAATAGAATTGCTGAAAGATGAAACCAGTAACTTTAAGTCGAATCTCAGATAGCTCATCCTTTGATAAATTCGAAATATTTACTAATTCATTTTTTTCTCCTCTTATTAGTACTTGTCCTCTAGAAGGAGAATCTAGACCACCAAGTAAATGCATTAGTGTTGATTTACCAGAGCCAGATGGTCCCATTATTGCAATAAATTCACCTTTTGCAACCTTCAAATCTACACCTCGTAATGCGTTTACTGCCGTCTTACCCATGAGATATGATTTATGAAGATCAACACAAGCAACTATAATGTTACTCTCATCAATAGAATCGTTTTTGCCTGACTTCTTATCTATAAACTTTGTACCACATTGTGGACAGAAAATGTAACTGTCAGGGAACTTTTTATTACAACTTTCACACAGAATCATGTTTATTTCCTTCATGGAACTAAGAGATGCATTATTTTGGTGAAATAGGAAAATATAATAGGTAAAATTTCCTTTAGTTGATGCACATTATACTAAAAGTTGAATTATATAATTTTGTTTCAATAAGGGTAGAAAATAGATTTGCAAGAATGATGATTGAAAATAGTGATAGTAACCAAAAAAGTTGATTATACTAACCTCCACTCAGTTTTAATTTCAGATTTTTTCGAAAGAGTGAATATCATTAAATAAGAGTATTGAACAACCATATTATTAGATAATTTTACCCTGTAGGAAGGATCTTTATGGCAACAATTGATATAGAACAGAAACCCGCTGCCATTAGCGGTCATTCACCCAAGTTAGAGGAGCTAGTAACTCTGTTAGATACCGATCTTGAAAAGGGATTATCTCATCATATAGCTAGGGAGAGACTTGAAGAATATGGAATTAATGTTATCCCTAAACCTAAACAAAGTTTCTGGCAGGTATATTTAGCCCCTTTATTGAACACTCTGATCGTAATTTATCTAATTATGACAGCCTTCATCCTTTTTCTTGCGTTAGCATATTTGTTCATTAATCCTGAGGATACTTCCATCTGGTTCACAGCAGCTCAATGGTTAGTAATTGTTGGTGTAAATTTTTTAATTGCGATAATACAACAAGCGAGAGCTCAGAAAAAGATAGAAGCTCTTCATAAAATGGCCGCCCCCGAAGCTAGAGTAATCAGGGATGGAAAGGAAACAGAGATTCCTACCGAAGAAGTAGTCCCAGGTGATATAATAAAAATTGCTCAAGGTGATAAAATTCCAGCTGATTCTCGTGTGATTAAATCGAGCTCTCTCAGGGTAAATGAATCATCCTTAACTGGGGAAAGCGTCCCTGCAACAAAAGTAGAATCAGGTGAAGTTCCGCTTGCAGTTGATACTCCAATCGGGGATCGAAGAAACATGCTTTTCAACGGAACCTTTGCAACTATGGGTTCTGGTTTAGGATTGGTAGTAAATACAGGTGGAAATACGGAATTTGGGAAAATTAGTTTAGAATTAGAAGAATTAAACACAGGAGACATTCCTATCCGTCAAAAAGTCAATGTTATAGGAAATTATCTGGCATTTGGAATGTTAGTAGTCTTTAGCATGTTAATTATCTATCAAGGAGCGAGAATTCTTGATCAGTTAGACGATGGGCTCCTCAGTTTTGAAAATCCCACAGAGCTCATTGGTGTAATAATTTTTGATGTGAGTAATATCATCATTAAAGCTATGAGTGTGGTTCCAATCAATATTCCTCTTTTAACAACGATAATTCTAATTACAGGTGTTCTTGCAATGGCAAAACACCGAGTGATCATTAGGAATTTAGCTTCAATTGAAAGCTTAGGAAGAATATCTATCTTATGTTCTGACAAAACAGGCACCATTACTGCAGGTCAAATGACAGTTAAACGAATCTGGGATGCTAGTACGGATATTCATTATTATGTTACAGGTTTGGGTTACTCTCCTGAAGGTAAAATTGTTAAATTGGAAGATACTATTAAAAAAATTAGTGAAAATGAAGCAAAATCTCTTGAAGCTGAATTTGTTGAACTTAATTCCTCTCTAGGAATTTTAATCACTTCTGGTATGTTGAACAACGATAGTGAAATTATCGAAGAATATATTGAAGCAACAAAGCAGAATGTATATTCTGGAACAGGTAGTCCGACTGAAAGTGCTCTATTAGCGGTGTTCAATAAGACAGGTATTAAAAAAGATGATGTGAAACAAATCTATGAACTAACTAGAGAATATCCATTTGATTCCTCTTTAAAGCGGATGAGTAAAGTTTTCCAAACAAAAGAATCTGGACTCGTTATTTTTTGTAAAGGGGCCACTGAAGTTTTACTACCAAAATGTAACTCTATTGGATACAAAGAAAAGAATAAAGCGTTAAATAAAGATGATAAAAAGAGGATAATGGAATATACTGAACAATTTGCTGGTCAAGGTTACAGAATTTTATCTCTCGCTTATAAAAACATCGAAAAACTTCCACAGAAGGGAGACGAAGAACGCGAAGAGATAGAAAGCAATCTTTCTTATCTTGGTTTTGTAACAGTTTTAGATCCACCAAGAGACCTCGTTGATCGGTCTGTGAATGAAACAATTCAAGCAGGAATTGTTCCGATAATGATTACTGGAGATAGTCCTATTACAGCATCTTCTATAGCTAATGATATTGGAATGGTATATCAAAAACAGCATCAGACACATGAAGGAAAGATGGCTTCTGAGCTTGCTGACCAAGATTTTCTTAATACAAGAGTTTTTGCTCGGGTGGCACCTCAGGATAAACAAATTATTGTTGCACGCTATCAACAACAAAATCGTGTTGTTGCAATGACGGGTGATGGAGTCAATGATGCCCTTGCGCTAAGTATGGCTGATGCAGGTATAGCAATGGGAATTGCTGGAACTGAGGTGAGTAAACAGGCCGCTGATCTCGTTATAGCAGATGATTCCTTCAATTCTATTGTGACTGGAATCAGAGAGGGTCGTGCCTTGTTTCAAAGGATTCGAGTTATCATATTCTTCTATATTTGTGCTAATTTAGCTGAAGCTGGATGTTACATTGGTGCTTCATTCATCTCTGGATTCATACCAGGATTTGAATTAATGGATCATCTTCAACGTGCCTATATATTTGGTATTGCACATACTTTCCCTCCACTTGCTTTGATTATTGATGGTATTCCAAAAGACATCATGGACCGAGATCCAATAGATACGGCGGGGATTTTCAACAGAAGATTAGCCATTACTTTGATATTAACATCAATTACTCTCGCCACGGTCATCTATGTCGTTTATTTCGGAACATACTTTAGTTTCTTTCCAATAAATGACACTAACCAAGAATTCTTTGTACCAATATTTCAAGATGAAGTTGCTGAACCTAATTTAAGACCCCAAAGCTGGAATCATGCCAAAGCGCGGACATATATGCATACAATCTTATATATCGCCATCCCCTTAATTATTCTGTCTATCAGACGGATTGATAAATCTCTCTTGATGGCAGTTAAAGAAGATTCCTACTGGTATACATATGTCCTCGCCTTTTCCATAATCCCGATCCATCTTTTCTTGATGTATTTCCCTGACCTCTCCCAGAATTTGATTAAAGGCTTTGGTTTATATGTTGACATTGTTGCACTTGACGTTGGTGATTGGTTCTTGTGTATAGTGGCTGCATTGATCCCTCTTTTAGTTCTTGAAACAAGTAAATGGGTTAATAGAATGAGAGGGCAATATTACTGAACTTTCACTTGATTTGTTACATTATTCAGCTTTGTGTAATTAAAAAGCAATTCAGTCGGTTTCTTAAATAAATATATATTGGAAGTCTTTAAAATTTTTATTGTGAATTTAGTTCGTTTTTCTGATCAATTGCTTTAACAAGTAACTTAATAAAGTCTTCTGTTATTCTTAACGTATTCTCTTCGATATTTTCAACTATGTCTGTTTCCCAATGCCAATTTGGTGGCAAATTGTTTTCATCAAGCGCCAAGAAGGTTAAAGCTTTATATCCCTTAACTAATGCTGCTGTTCCGTCTTGATACCCAGCACGAAATGAGCGTTCTTCAACTTGTAACTCTGGATGCTCTTTTTGTATTTTCCGAGCGAGTTTGAGT
>JBHLPG010000155.1:0-8986 GCA_048939725.1 Promethearchaeota archaeon
CATGGAGTAAAATCAAAGTTTTCGTTCTCATCCAAAAATTCATGAAATATCTGAGACACCCATTTTTTTTGATCTGTATCCATTAAGCGGTATGCCTTTTCTTGAGCTATTTTTAAATAATTTTGCCAATATAATTGATATTGAAAGGGATTAAACTTTTGTCCACTTTTCCAAGATGTACACACTTTCTGGTACACTTGTTGAGAATGAAGCTCTGAAAGAAATTTCCCAAGTGAAATAGTAATGCTTTCTTGATCAGTTTTTGCAGTTCTGTCAAAACATCTGGAAAGTGAAATGCCATTGATTTTTTTATACCCTACAAAGGGATTATTTGGATCAGGAGAGACGTAAATTGGTTTAGGTATTTGTAAAGTAATATTATCACGGATTAAGTCCAGGAGTTGTACTTCTCGCTGGATTAACTCAGACCCTTTCTCGCCAAAGAACGTTTTATCAGGAAATCGAAAAAAATATTCCCCTTTAATCTCGAAAACATTATAGCTTCCATGATAGTGAAATTTAATTTCTTGTAACTTGATATCTGGGAAAAAAATCTTAAGTAACCTCACTATTTTTGGTACAGAGATACTTGGTGGATTATTCTCCTCGTAAAACATGATAATGACCTTTAGGAAGTGCGTTATTTTTACACAGATATTCTCTCTGAAAATAGTGATTATTCGTTGTTCTAAAGAATGTAAGTATTAACCTATTCTGTTTTGACTGACTTCACTAGTTTTAAATATCAATTAAAGGATTTTCCTTTATTGTTCCAATGAACGGCTTAAAATCATTCTTCCTCTGTTTACTCCTACTAATATCAATTGTTTGGATTGTAAATTATGAGGGTCAACCCAATGGCTATGTTTTTGATCCATTTAAACTTCTTGTAAGTAAATCGAACCTTTCACAAAGAAGTACAAGAATTACACATGCACCTATTTTTATCTATGGTGATGAGGATTTTATCACTCAAGCGACTGCAGAGAATTGGCCTGGAGAAGGGACAAAAGTGAATCCAATTATCATTGAAGGATACACTATTACAGCTACAGAAGGGCCGCTAATCTCTATCAGTGACACTATCTTCTACTTCATCATTCGAAATAATCTGCTTAATGGGTCACACGCTCCAACGGAAGGCATTCATTTTTCCAATGTTCAACATGGAACAATTGAGAATAACATCATTTGCAATAATGCTGCTGTAGATGGAGGAATCATCTTCGAATTCGCGTCCAAAGATAATCTAATTATCAATAATTCTATTTTTGGTAACCAGATGGGCATGAACATCAGGGGACAGCATAATAGTATTATCAATAATAGTGTTTATCAAAATAATGAGATGGCCATTTGGCTTAATACTGACACCATCAATTCTACTGTAGTTGGGAATACCATCTACAACAGTACTGGCTCGGGAATACTGCTAGAGGAAACGTATTCCAACTTCATCTCTAAGAACTTGATATATAGGAGTGAAGTGAATGGGATCGACCTCATACACACCTCAGGGAATGTGATCGAGAATAACACCATTTCCAATACCGTATTGGGGATTTCTTTGTGGGAGTCCTCGCAGAACAATGTCTCATCCAATCATGTGTTTAACAATATGGGAGGAATTAGTCTATATTATTCAACAGAGAATTCAATTTATAATAATACTACACGAGAGAACCACAATTTGGGAGTGGATTTAGAAATGTCTTCCCATAATAACACATTTTCAACAAACAAGATGCTTAAAAACGGAATAGTGGGTGCAATTCTCTTTGATTCAGACTTCAATACTTTTACTGAGAATATATTCTATGACAATAATATGGAAGGAATTAGAATCGAAGGGAACACGAATTACAATATTTTTACATTTAATAACTTCACAGATAATTATACACCACAACACCAAGCCAAAGATGGTGGATTGAATAATATTTTTGCTTTTAATTTTTGGAATGATTGGACTTCACCTGATAATAACTTGGATGGGTTTGTAGATGAACCCTATCCTATGAAAGGAACAGCAGGAAATCAGGATTCACACCCTCTTGTTACTTTAACAATGAACCATACTCATTTGATCTATAAGCCAAAGCTTTTACTCCCCCATACCCCTCTCTCTGGTATTGTCACCCTTACCTGGATTGAATCATTAGATTCCTTAAAGCATGATATCACTTACGCCATCTATTATTCACCAGATCAGGGAGAGCAATGGATAAATCTAGCTTCGAATTTAACGGTTACTCATTTCAACTGGGATACAACTACAGTAGGCGACGCTTCTAGCTATTTACTCAAGATAGAAGCAAAATGTGATAAGGGTCTGATTGTGGACGAGATCTCGAATACTTTTACGATTGATAATACTTTTCCAGGAGGTGAGTTTGTGATCCAACTGTTCATCCTAGTTGCAAGTTTAATTGTGGTGGCTGGGGTTGGTTATTTCTTGTATACATCCAAAACAAGAGTTCCAAAAACGATCATTGAGTTTTTTCAGTCAGATCAGATTGATTTCTTCAAATCCCTGTATGGAAAAGTCTTGATTGGCTTGGAGAATATCACAGCAGGAGTCATTCCAGAATCGAAAGGTTTCCCTCTTCTTGAACCAGTTGAACCTGCCACATTAGTAGAGTATTTCCCATTTGACATCAAAGAAGATCTCATCTCTGGATTAAAAGGAAGAACAGTCTTAACTCTAATTGAGATTGCCTATCAGTATCCTGAAGAATCAAATCCAATGAAGTTAGCCAAAACTTTAGATATTCCTCCTACAACTGTTTCTTATGAAATTAACCGCCTGAGAGAATTAGAGTATCTTGAACCGTTTGTTTCGACACAAGTGCTGAAAGACGGACGTTTTAGGAATTATACGATTACTCCTAAAGGAACTTCGTTTCTCCGAACCTTAAAAGGAGCGCTAGAGCTGTCGATAAGAAGGTTGAGAGAAAAGGATAGTTTTCAATAGTTCTAGTTAGAAAGTAACTAGAATCAAGTTTCTCTATTCCATCGTTCGGAGTACTATCATTTTTACTAAGGCTGATTGGGAATTATGATAGGGAGGGGATACTACAAAAATCTGCAATATAACCGTATTTTTTTATAGACAAATTCATGACGTATTAAAATTTCTAGAGAGATGAAATATGAAACGAATAATACTATTTCTCATACTATTCTTCCTATGTTTTAATGTAGGAAGCGTTAAACTCTATCCTGAGAGATTAGAATCAATAGCTGAAGTGAATATCGGTTTAGTAGATTCTTCTCTGACACAAGTGCAACAAGGGGTCTACGAGTTTACTGCAATTATCGAAAACACGGGTGATCCAGCCATTACAGGTACTGTACCAATTTCATGGGATAACTATGCCTATGGAGTATCGCTCACTAATGGTGTTGGAACTCTAGATGAAAGTGTGGCAAATTATGACATTAACGGTGATGGTGACGAAGATGATACATTTTCCGTCGAGTGGAATGATACTCTCCGCCCATGGGATGCGGAGGTTGATGGTACTTACGTTTACGCAATTTCAGATCACGCGATAAATCGTGGGTTTAACAGGACATATTCTATTGATGGCGAGACAAAGTTATTTCAAATTGGCAGTAAAACCCATTCTCTTTATTGGGCTAACAATGATGAGGCATTTTTCGGTTTTGATTCTGTTGTTTTAAATCATCCAAGTCCTAACTTCGAACTAGCAGTGTATGCCAATATAAGTATAGTAGACATCAAAATTAATGGAGAAGATGTTGAAGTAAATCACAGTACTTGTAATATAGAAGTGTTCACAGATGGGATTCCACATGTTTTCACGGCTTTTATTGTCTCCAATCAAGCAACAATCGGAACGGATGAACAGATCGAGTTTTCTTGTACCATTATTTCACGTGAAACCAAAACTTGTGCTGTATATCTCTTAAACAACTGGTCACCAAATGGTATTAATAGGTACCGTTGGATACCATTTAATCAAGCGGATGTATCATTTGAAGCCATTAATCGGCCTTACTTCATGGGTACCGATTTCGATATAACGGATGTCGATACAGGTATAAAACAATTTGAAACCAAAGTTAAAAACATTGGTGCTCCCACAACAGCTGGGGATGTACCAATCTCTTGGGAAAAAATCATTTACGATTTAACTCTAGATGATGGTACTGGAACTCTTGTAGAGAACGATGTTGGTCAAGATCTGAATGGTGATGGTGATACATTAGATTCTTTTGGCGTTACCTGGTTCCATAATGATACTCGTAATTGGGATGCCGTAATCAACGATGGAGTTCAAGAAATCCACGCCTATTCACTATGGGAGGGCCCTCTTGGAAATAGAAGAGTGAATCGAACCTATTATATCAACGATGAATCAAAAGTATTCACACTAGGAAGTGAAACTCATACGCTCCTAGTCGCAGACAATGATTTAGCTGTTTTTGGGTTAGGTAATGCACAGATCTTACATCATCCAAATACTAACTTTGAGTTAGTATTCGAACATGAGGGGGTGTTTTCGAGTTTAAGAGCAACAGACTTTGAAATAAATAACCAACCAGTCAAATTAAACTATACTTGGAACCAATTATGGTACCCCTATTGGGAAGAAATTCCTTGGAATGACAAAGCGTATATTGTTCCAAATAGTGACTTAGTAATTGATCAAGACGAAGAAGTCACCTTTTCTTGTACATTGATAGCTCATGAAGTCGTCACCACGGATGTTTATCTCATTCTGAATTGGTCCCCCGATGGGAATATCAGGTACTACTCGATACCTTTCATTGAAGAAGTGACATTTACTCTTCCTGATTTCAGTCATGTTAGTTCCTCTTTCTCATCGACGGAACTTGGAATTTATGAATTCACGGCAATAATTCGAAACGATGGAGCTCCCGCCACAGTTGGTACTATGACACTGGATTGGGGACAACTTGCATACCAGATGCCATTAGTTGATGGTGCTGGAACTCTTGACGAGAGTATTGTCGATCTCGATTTAAATGGTGATGGAGACTCTACAGATAGTTTCAACGTTGTTTGGTCCCCGAATGTAACTCGTCCTTGGGATGCAATTATAGATGGAGTTCATGCCTATGCAATCTTTGAAGGGCCATCTCATAATATGCGTCAGCTTGAAACCTATTACTTGGATAGCGGTCAGCCAAAACTCTTTCAACTTGGCAGTGAGACACATAGTCTCCAACGAGCGGAGAACAGCTTTGCCATATTTGCGCTAAATTGTCCTAAAATGATTTCTCACCCCAGCTCGAACTTTGAACTTTACTTCAATACCACAAGCCTCAGTGCCAATAACTTCAAAATCAACGGAGAACCTGTTGACGAAGACTATACGTGGATTGGGGATGAATATTATCCAGCGGAACCATGGGCAGGTAAAAAGAGATGGAGTTCTACAATAATAGTTGTCCCTACAAATGATGCTATAGATGCAGGTGAAACAGTCACATTTTCCTGTACGATCACAGCACACGAAACCATCACTTGTGATCTGGCACTTTTAATGAATTGGTCACCAGATGGAAATACAAGACTTCGTTGGATACCCTACGGGGAAGTTGGCGTGTCATTTAATGCACCAACTACAACGACAACCACTACTCCCACCTCTGCAACAACTGAAACTGAACCTACCAAATCCATTGGAACTCCAGGGTTTTCCTTTATTTTCACTCTATTAACAGGACTAGTCTTGTTCATTTCTAGACGGAAAAAGAAGAAATTCTAACCTCTTCCTCCCCTTTTTTTCATTTTATTATATCTTAAAGCTCCAGTTTTTAAAGCTCCAGTTTTCAGTGGTTACCTTTAAGTATGTTAGATTGATAGATATATAGAAGGAATGATATGATTAAACAAAAAGGAATCATTTCTGTTACAATAACGGTTATTTGTTTAACAAGCATCTTTGTTTGTTCAGCAACAATGGGAATAGCTGCAGACGAGAAAGGGGAAGCATTCATTGATAATCTTGTTTGTACAAAGGAAGGGGATATCATAATAATCTATCATCGTAGATATTGGCCATCTGATATCATGGAAGAATCGGGTCCACACGTTCGAGTTCTCCGTGTATCAGAAGAAAACACATTTCAAACAATCGTCAGTGGGATGTCAGCTCCTTTTTCTTCTTGGGGCCTTGTCCAGGAAGACAACAATGCTTTTCGACTAATAGGATGGGATGGCGCGGAATGGTGGTGGTTTAAGGATAATCATTCTTCTGAAACCTATCCTGGAGTCTCCCAGCCTGGATGCGACAATGTCTTGTTTCCCAGACAGGTTCGTCACACACAAAAAATACAAGAGTACACATTGATGGGTTGGTGTGAGAATGAACCAAGGGTTATAGTTACTAATGGAACAACCACTGATTTTCAAAATATGACACAAGGGGTAAATTTTACTTCAAGTGCGGCTTTTCTTGCGGTTAATTCTTCAGAAGCATATTATTCTCACTTTATATCGGGAACATCTGATCTTTTAATTAGACATTTATCGTCAAATATGACGATTTTAAATGAAATCACGTTCACTCTCAACGGTACTCCTTTTAGGAATATTAGCTGCTCAGATGCTTTATTAGGATTAAACGGAGATCCTTATGTTGGCGTTCGAATTTTGGATCCCAATTGGGAGACACCTTTAGACACTTACCAGCACACATTTGAGCTTGTAAATTTGAAGAAGAATGGATCTTTTGTTTTGTCTATCCCCACAAAAACTAATTACTATAACTGGAACGGTTTAGTAGATGAATCAGGGATTTTTCACGGATTTTTTTCTACTGATAAAGATGGTGTCAGATATGTCCAAGTTACCAGTGATGGAAACATTGAAGTTGATTTCACTTTTACATCTGGTGATATAAATACTATCACTTTTTGGGGTAGTAATCACATTATTGGAGAGGTAAACAACAAACTATTTCTCTTAGAATTATCAACTGCTACTGTGATCATTTCTAATACTGAGGTCGTCCCTTTCATTAGTTATTATGTTGGGATGAGTTTTATTTATTATTTCATCTTTTTCTTGTATCTATTCTTCTTCTCTCTCTTTGTTTTAGTGATCATCGTTATCATCAGGTTCTGGTTGAGAAGAATCCCTAAGGTGGAGGTTCCAGAAGGAAAAATGGCTATAGAGAGTGGTGGACCAAAGATTTGTCCTCAATGTCGATTCACAAATTCTAGGTCAAGTAGTCACTGTTCTTATTGTGGATTCGTGTTCAAGTCAGAGTAAGAATGATGCTAAACTCCAGGATTATAAGAAAGAATGGGTAAAACTGCCAGATACAAGCCAAAAATAATCATAAAAGCACTACATACAATTAGGATTCCGAGATAGATTCTTTTAGATATGAACCTGTTAGAAAAACCGAGAATGGCTGCAATTGAGACGTAAGTTAAGAAATCCCCAAGTTCATGTCCTAAAAAGAATCCCCAAAATTCTAGATTTAAAACTCCTACCGAAAATTGCGTCATAAAATTCAGTCCAATAACAGCCCACCAGATCCACCAATATGGGTTTGACATGGAGACTAGCACTCCTCCAATCGTAGGTTGTTGCATTAGATCTGTTTTCACTTTTATAGTTTTTTCATCAGTACTCTCCATTTCGGCTGATAGAAAATTTAAATCAATTTTTTTAAGCCAAACGTCTCTTAGGAGACTACCTCCAAAGAATATTAGAATCCCACCCCCCAATAATCCAATTATTATAATAATTGACCTATCAGTAATAAATGGAGACAGACCGATTAGTAAAACTAACATCAGAACAAATTCCAGAATAGCATGGCCGATCCAGATCAGAATACCGATTAAATAGGCTTTTTTTCCTGATTGAACCGCTTTATATATCGTAAACGTTAGTAAAGGCCCAGGTGACAATGATCCCGATAACGCAACAAGGAAAGAGAGTAGAAAAATCTCAAGAAAACCCATTAGTGATGATAGCTCCTGTTTGTTAGTTGAGATCAAAAGATATTATTTTTTATGAGGTGCCTTTCATCGGTAGAATTGAATTAAAATGGAAAAAATAGAAGGACATCTTGCTTATCGACGAACTCCAATTGAAAAAGAATCACCTGAAGAATTTGGGTACGAACGAATTAATTATAATCTTGCAGAAAGCTCTGTTCCTGATTTTATCCTTGGTAACCTTGATGTCGATTTAACTGATCTCGTTCTCAGTTATACGGATCATTTGGGGAACCCTCAACTTCGACAGTACATTGCAGAAGATGAAGTTAGTCCAGACCACGTCTTAACCACAATAGGAGCCGCAGGAGCGTTATTCATAATTAATACTTCCATACTCAAGCCAAGTGATCATGTTGTGATCGTCCATCCAAATTATGTCGCGAATCTTGAATCACCACGAGCGATTGGGTGTCAGGTGGAATATCTGCGATTAACAATAGAAGATCAATTTCAATTAGACCTAAATAGGCTTGAAGAGATGATTCAACCTAATACCCGACTCATTAGTCTAACATACCCCCAGAATCCTACTGGTACAACGATAACGAGGTCTCAACTTAATGAAATCATTTCGATTGTTGAAGCGAAAGGAATTTACCTCCTTTTTGATGAAACATATAGAGAGATGACTCCTGATCCACTCCCAATTGTTGGATCTTTGAGTGAAAATGTTATTAGCGTTTCCTCATTCTCCAAGGCGTATGGATTACCTGGTATCCGAATTGGTTGGTTGATCACCCAGAATTCAGGATTAATGGAGAAATTTTTAGCTGGAAAAGAGCTTATCTTCATATGCAACTCAATTGTGGATGAAATAATAGCCTCACGCTTCTTAGCTAGAAGAGAGGAATTCTTATCAAAAGTGAATTCACATGTCACAACAAATCAAAAAATATTGACCAAATGGATGGAAAACTCTCGCTATATGGAATGGGTAAAACCTTCAGGAGGGGTTATCTGCTTCCCCAGAATT
>JBHLPG010000156.1:0-8933 GCA_048939725.1 Promethearchaeota archaeon
TCGGTATCGAAATCTCGAATCAACCCATTTCTGGACAGATTTTTCTTCTTCGCCTGATTTTAGATTTGGTTCTAGAAGTGAAGGAAAATTTTCTCCATATACTGTAAAATTGCTCAAGAAAGGATTATCTCTGATTATTATTAACGCCATAACGATTACGAGAAGAGAAAATTTAATCCTCTTGGCGTTCTCCATACACTATTTCCTTCTTTTCTTAGAACTGATAATGCATGATCTTTGTATATTTCATCCGAAAAATAATACTTATGTTTAATTAGTAAAAGTCTCCGCAAAAAAGCTTGAGGACTTTATTTGGAGACCTATAAATAGTTACCATTGATATATTCTGTTAGGATTATCGTCATCAAATCAAATCCTGCAAATATAATTCAATTAATTAATGGTGAATCGGTAAATGATAATCAGACTCTCTGTTCAGGACTGTGAGGGAAATGAATTATTCTTTTTTGAACCAACTGTACACATTCAAGAAATCCTAATTGATCGTGATGTTATTATCGAATTTATGAGAGCCATTAAGAGTTCAGTGTCAACGGATACTGATACTATTGATTATGTAATGTTTTCTGGTCTAATTCTATATTTTAATCAATATGAAAAGTATAGTCTCAGATTACTAGTTAATCATAAACTAACCAAAGAAAAGGTGCACAGATTTTTCGAAGATATAGCTAGAGAGATTAATCTGATTCTTAAAGATCAATCAAACCATCGTATCCTTTTTGAAGCTATTAAAGAAAAAGTGGAACCTCAAATTTCATCCTTTCTTCATATTACCCCAATTGAAGAAAGACTCCCACAGAAGATTCCCAGAGTTGCAGTACTAGGTCTTGCTTCTGCAGGAAAAACTTCAATTATATATCGATTCTTTGAATTTTGGTCTACAGAAATGATAGAAAACCTCCAGGCAACAGTTGGTATGGATATTTCTAAAAAATTTCAAGAATTCATTGAAAATCAAATTATAATCTTGGACTTCGGAGGACAAGAGATGTTTAGAAATGAACATTTATCAAATTCCACCTTATGGGTTGATCTCTCTTCTCTTATATTTGTAGTTGATATACAGGATAGAAATTCCTTTGAGATTGCGAAAGCTTATTTGAACCAAGTTTGGAGTCTGGTGGCAAGAGGCAACAGAAAAAAACCTAAACTTGCCATATTTCTCCATAAATACGATCCACTGAAGAGAAAAGAATTAGAAAGAAATCTTTCAGAATGCTTAACTATTTTTAATGATTTCAGCCATCTATCTTCGTTCTCCCTTACTAGTATTAAAGATTCAAGCAGTGATGCCGCATTAATAAATACACTTTATTTCTCTCTCCCTGAAATTATTTTACCAAAACTATTAAAGATAGAATTGCCAGCTTTTTTCGAGAAAATAGTCAACATAAGATTATTAGCATTTTTCAAAGACTTGGAATTCAATCTCCTTCCCTCGAGTAAAAAGGAAAAATGGATAGGATGGGCAGAAATGCAGGGTATTTCGTGTGGTTTATCGTTTCAGAAGACTTGGCTTAATTATTTGAGAGATAAAAGTACATTTAAGTTCCCAAATCCCATATATTTCCAGGAACCTTCGAGATCAATTGAGATTATTCTTGAAGATCAGTCTATTTCTATTATAATACAGAATTCTAATTTTAGGGAGATTTCTAATACTAACCTCGAGTTACTTTTTACTGGATATTTAACTGGTCTTTTAAAAACTTTCCAACTCCTTCCAGCAAAAATAGTTAGGGAAAATGGAAAACAGATAGAATGGAAAATTAGACTATAGAATAATTCTTTTTTCTGGTTTTGAAAGGGATTAATCCTCTTTTAATTTAATCTCTGGATAATATGAATAAGCTTAAAATTAAAATTCCTCTTTGTGGTCACGTATTCCAACAACATAATAAATGCATTAGTGGTTTAATACATGGACCTAGATACTTTACTACGAAAGGCCACCTTTATTGTCTTTTTTTATGTGATTTATTATAATTTAGTATTTCTCTTCTTGAAACCAATAATCTTCAATGACATTATCTATCTCATCTATATCCTGATATTGTATATTGCAGGCAGCATTGATACTCTTTTACGACCTCTAGAAAAAGAAAAAAGGGAAGAAGAACAGAAGGCTATTTTTATTGTCTTCTTATTTTTAGTAAATCCCTTTCTCTTTGTGTTGGCACTTCAAGAACATGAGATACTTCTTGTAACCCGAGTGGATGCGCTTTCTTGGATTGGATTGGTGGTATACTTCCTAGCAGCAATTATTATTATACTGGCAAGAGTTAATTTAGGAAAACAGGGGACGGGTACCCTTATAGTTAGAGAAGATCATGAATTAATTACCACAGGACTGTACAAATATCTGCGTCATCCAATGTATTCAGGAACTCTACTAGGTGTAATCGGATTTGCCTTAGTAAGTCAGTCGATCTTTATTTCGTTGATAACATTTATCCTATATTTTTGGATCTTTAATAAACGGATAATTTATGAGGAGCAGCTTTTAGAGAAAACGTTTGGAGAAAAATATCAGAAATATAAGGCATCCTCATATAGATTGATACCTTTCCTATATTAACCTGATTAGATTGTGTTCAGATATACTTAGCTTCCTCTTCTTTAGTTGATAGTTTTAGCTGAGAGTTTATCCGTTGCAGGAAGAGATGTAAATAAAAATCGCTCAGCCTAGTCTACTAGAAAGGACGCCTGATGATTTTAGCTCTCATGGCTTGTATCATGATGGAACTTATGCTTACCTTGTAGGGCCTTATACGCAGTTCTCAATTCTTAAATTCGATCCTGATGCATCAGAGCTACGGTTTTATTCGATAATTACCATTAAATCAGCCAGTTGGGATTTATTCATATCGTCATCCTTAATTATTGCCGTATTGGCCCTAATAAGGAGAGCTTCTTGAGGATGAAGGATAAAATTGCTTGATAGAATTTAATCAATTCCGTACCGTGTAGCCAGTTTCACAATAAGAAATATTACCAACGCGATCACAATAAACGTGACCAATTCTCCGAGGAAATGGCCAATGAGGAAGTCAGCAGTTCCAATTGAAAAAGTTATTTGGTTCCATGGCACATCTGTCGCCCCAGGAATAAGCTCAAAAATAGGCATGATGAGATCGTTAACAAGGGCTTGAACGAGAGCACCTAAGTAGATACCCATAATAAAAGCGACCGCTAGACCTAAAACTTTATAATTCTTGAGAAATTCTTTAAACTCCTGTAAAAGACTTTTTGATTTTTCTTCTATTTCTTTTTCTTCTGATTCAGTCGTCAATTTTACACCTCCAAAAGGGAGAAAGAAAATTGAGTATGATCTTATTCAAGATTTCCTAATAAATTTTGTTACTTAGAATTGTTATGAAAATAGGAGTATTTTAAGCTAAAGAATTTTCAGCTTTTAGAGACAATATATTTCCCACCAAGAGTACAATATTCTAAGAATAGGATTCGATCGAAGATTCCAGGTGTAAACAGTAACAGCGTTACCATTCACTCCACGCATTAATTTATTATATCTATTTTTTACTATAAAAAAATTTCATTTATTTAAAGGCGCCATTATCTCTCCAATTCTTTCCCATAATTCTTGGACATTATCTTCTCGCACTTCTGTGTGTTCAGCTAGAAACTCTTCAAAAATTTCCGAGATTCTTAACGATTCGAAATAATTAATTCTCTGAGACAGTGTGGCACCCATTATTTGGCGTTTTCCTCCCCGAGCTTCCTCATCATCAAGGGTTGAAAAATATAAATAACTATCCATGTCAATATTAGCTACCCTGAATAGTACACCTTGAGCTGCAAAATAATCAATGGTTCCAAACATTGGTCCTGCAGCCTGGAAGAGTTGGATCCCAATAGAATCGACTGAGAGGGGTAAGTCTGTTTTCTCCGGATAAACGACTTTTAGATGAGGACCAATCTTATCATCCCAAACCACCCAGAACACAATAATTGTCTTTTTATCTTCAGGGCTGATTTCTAATTTTTCCTCAATTACTAATTGATCTCTGATCTGTCTACTCAATACATTGTGTCTTCTTCCCCGAGCAATTTTTCCAGCTATACTTGCGAGAAGATCCATTTCATTTACTGGTTTCGCAAGATAATCATCCACTCCAAGCATTTTTGCAAAGCGAACATCTTCTGCAGTATTTTTTACAGTCAAAAAAATAAAGGGAATCAGGTTCCAATCAGGGTTATCAATCATTTTTTTGAAGAAATCATAACCATTCATTTCAGGCATCATGATGTCGCAGAGAATTAAATCTGGCAATTCATCATGCTTTTCTAGTATCTCTAAAGCTTCAACCCCATTTTTGGCCGTTATGATCCTATAGTCATTATTTTCTAAAATTAACTTCGTATGTTCTAGTAATGCCTCCTCATCTTCCACAAGAAGAATCAACGATTTCATTCTATGGTTTCCCTGTTACTAAAATCACTAAAATTATTCAACTGTTGAATCGTTATATTTGACACTTTTTAAAAAATCCTCTTTATTACGTGCAGCTTAATGCATATAAAAATTAATTCTTAAAAAATGAATCATAAACACTAAATTTGTTTTTTCTATTAAAATCATCATTTTCTAATTAAAATCATCATTTTAAATGTATTAATCTTTTCTATAGTAATATCATCAAATCTCTCACATTCTAATCATTTCTCTTCTTGATGATGACAAAAACAATAGAAAATATTATCCCAATTAAAGGAAGTGAACCAGTAGACTCTGTCGTTATCTCAGAAGAATTTACATCGTATTCAATTATTGCAACTCCAACTTTGGGACCATCAGCCTGGAATTTGATATGCAGTGAATAGTTTGGTTGGTCAATTGAAAATTTCAGTGTGGCCTGCTTATTAGAATTTGCTTCTAGTTCTCCAAGATTCACTGGGGGCATAGGATTGAGAGGAGTCAAACCTGTGACTTGAGATACGCTCCAAGTGATACTAATGCTACCATTTGTTCGGATATATCTGGAGGGATTAGTTACAGTCACTTCAATTTGGAGTTCTTTCCCCACTTGTTTATTTTTGGTCTGGATTGATAGATAAGGGGCTTCTTCCACCATAAACAAGAGTCCTGAATAGGTTTGCTTACAATTTTCGATTACTTTGTCTCCTGGAGGATTACAATAATCCCACGCTCCACGGTGATGATAATAGCCAGCAGTGTCATTATAGAACGAATAGTATTCTGAAGGGTTACCATAGGTTTCAAACGTGAAAGCCAGAAGCGTACCATTCGAATACATCCAATCATCCCACACTCCAGATGTAGCATAAACACCTCCTATTTCAAGTGTAAAGCCTGTGAGCTCTTGTAGTTTTGTCCCTGTGCTGAAATACAAGTCCCAATCGTCTGTATTATCTTCGTATGCTGAAGGGCCTATTATCATTGAGTAGTCCATTCCTGAATGTAAGGAGACTGCAGTGATAAAATTCTGTTTTAAGACAAAGTCACGAAACCGTGCTGTACAATTTTCTGAGAATGCATGGGGGCCATGATAATTCCAAGCGGTAGGATTATCTGATGCACCTGGGATTTTCCCAAAGTTGTATGCATAATTCCGATTAGGATCGACCCCACCTGGTTTATCGTTTCCTATCTGTCCATCTCCGTCCAGATCTTTTCCTTCAAAACCAATAAAATTATGTGATGCATCGTATATACCGTCAACATATCCATCCATATTGACGTCTTGCACTTCATATTCATCCTCAACTCCATCTCCGTCTTCGTCGATCGGTCGTAACGTTTTTCTCTGCCACGGATTCTGACTCATAAATTCAGCGCCATCAATATTTAGACTAGGGATCACATAAATCGCTTTAGTGTTCAGAAGGGTCTGAATGGGGATTGAAGACGAGTAAAAATCAACTATCACTTTTTCGATGAAATAAAGAGCATTTTCTACATTGATTTGTTCCTGCGCATGGTGTTGACTCACGATCACTACCTCAGTTTTTGGAAGCGTAATTGATTCATTAGTGATACAAACACAGTAAATCTCTCGCCCAAAATAGGTCTTTCCAATACTAAAAACCTGAATAATCTCTGGATATGTAGTATTGAGCTTCTTAAGCTTGTTAACGAGTTCAGAATAGTTGTGATATGGCCCAAACGAAGGACCAAAAACTACACTGTCATCTCCAGATTGATCTCCTGGAGCATCTTTATATTCATCCCAGATAAAAGAATATTCTTCGCTAGATTGAATTTCTATGGAATTAGCTAACTTTAATCCGCGATCTGTAGATATTAATGCCTGAGAATGGGTAATAGATAATGAAAATGTGAGGATAAGCCCCATCAAAAGACTCATAATTCCCCATAGTTTACTCATCTTTTTCCCCAGATCTTTTATAAAACAGTTTTAGCCTTTTTTATGTCATCTACTCCAATAACTATTCTGTTATTTTCAGCTAAATAAATTAAATTGATATTTATCCCTTCTGAAGCTAATTTACGAAACAATGTTCCCCCGGACCCGGGTTTTTTCACGATATCTTTGATATCAATGACAAGAACTTCTCGTTCTTCTCGGATCGTAAACCCCGCTCGTCCTAGCACATTGTATACTTTTCCAGATTCTTCTACTAAGATATGGATCAAATCTTCTCCCTCACAAGTCGCTCCACAGAGGCCCTCAATATTAATATTAGCTTTGCCTAGGGTTTCTCCTAAATCAGCCAGTGTCCCAGGCTTATCTTCTAATATTATAGTGATATCCTTCATTCCATTAACCTCGCTTTACTCAAAATATGTCTAGGATATGCATCTAGGAATGACCCAATATAAAGTTTTTAGGTCTTAGATTATCTATCCTTTTTTTCTCAACTTAAGGATGAAAAATAACCCTTTTCACTCTTTTTTTTCTCTCTTTTTTGATCTTATTGATCCAATCTTTCTATATTAAAACAAGCTGGTCGGATTCCACCAGAACAGCTTGTAAACATTGTGTTCTTTCATGTTCAATCAGGATAACTACACCCTATTCGTTGTATTATTAATCATGGTTCTTCTTCACAAAAGAGAAAAATGATGGATTGGTCTCCATTGCTAAAATTTGTTAAACCAAGGTGTTCACCGATGCTGATCACTTTCATCGTCCTTAAAAAAATCCAATTCTTCACCTAATAAATAATGGAGAAACCATCGATAGTTCTGAATCAGTACAGCATAATTTTCTCGGGGAGTTGTTATACTATGGCCCATTCCTGGATAAATAAAAAGCTCAACCTGAATCTCTTTCTCCTTAAGAGCTCTATGAATCATCTTTGAACTATAGAGGGGGACTCTTTCATCATTTTCACCGTGTTGTAAAAGTATTGGGGTCCGAGCTTTATTGATTCCATTCATTGGAGCTGTTTTTTCAAATATCTCTTTCATCCCTTCATCGAACGGCCCTTTACTCCGGTAATAACCTCCTGAAAAGGGTATACTATATCTATCATCTGAACCAAAGAAATAAGTTGCCCAACTTGCCAGAGTTGAACAACCACTGACAGCACAGAATCGATCAGAATGCATGGCTGCGAAGGCGCTGATGTAAGCTCCTTGACTGCCACCACACGCGCCAATCTTTGTTTCATCAACAAATCCTTGACTAACCAAATGATCAATTGCTGACTCCAAATCCCATAAATCTCCAACGCCTACATTATCAATGAGTAGTTCTTTAAAAGCCTGTCCTTTGCCCAAAGAGCCACGGTAATTGGGTTTGAGAATAAGGATGTCTTTATTGGTGAATTGAACTAAAGGATAATAGAACTTATCCATTCCCTCTAAAAGAGCATTAGCGGAAGAGTGATGAGGCCCACCGTGAATATTTATTAACAGAGGATATTTTCGACTTCGATCAAAGTTGCTAGGTTTTCGTAATATTCCTTCGATCTCGGTTCCATCTTTACTTATCCATTTAATTGATTCAACCGTTCCTAGATCCCAATTGGCAACAAGATCATTACAATGGGTCAATGGAAGTGTTTTTCGACCATTCCCTGTTGGGAGACTCAGATACGCGTCATTAATTTTCGTAGGAGAGAATCCAAGGAAGCTGACAATCCCTGTGTCATTTGCATGAAAAAAGAGGTTTGGCATTAATCCATGTAAATCTAAATCCTCCACAGCGCCATCTTCTGATAATCTTGCTACTTTCACCTTACTCTCTTCCCAGTAGGTAATAAAAATTCCTGCTTTGGTCCAACATATTCTATAAGTGAGTGGATCCTGATCTAGATTGGTTGTGATACAGGAAAAATACCCCTGAAGATTAGGTTGGTTTTCATCCGATACATTCAATACCCATAAATCTGCTTGAGTGTAGTCACGATTATCCCGTTTCTTATACAATATTAATAATTTCGTCCCATCTGGAGAAATTGCTACAATTTTAGCTCCTTTTGGAAGATCTATTCTTGTGACAACTGGTATTACTCTTGTAGCTTCATCAAAAATTGCTTCTGGATTGAATTGGATACGATAATGAGAAGTTTCATGCTCAAATACTAGATCATCTTTGCTTTGACAATTTAAATATACCACCTTGTTATTTGGAGAGGGAACCATTGATTGAATCTTCACTGGGTCTGGTAAAAACGCTCCTAAGTTAAAAACTGGTTTGACAAGGGTTTTTATTTCATCTTCGAACGATTGTGTGACTATTCGAGTGTACTCTTTCATCCTTGCTGCATCAACATAATACAATGAGGAAATGCTCTTTTCTTCTTCGACATGGATAAAATTTCCTAGTTTTAACTCCCTCTTTTTCTTCTCATCTTTCTCAGGATTGTTTGCAATGAACACAAAGCCATCTGCAAAGGGAGAGAAGTCATTTACCCCCTCCACATTGTCAGTTACTTGAAATCCTTCCCCAATCAGA
>JBHLPG010000157.1:0-4278 GCA_048939725.1 Promethearchaeota archaeon
AATAAGCTTCTAATTCCTCTAAAATTCGTTTCTGATACTGTCGCCACGAGTATTGAAATCGTAAATTCGGAGGAAAGTCCCCCATAAGGTCTCCTTTCATAATTTTGAAATGTATTTCTCCTCTTTTTATAGTTAAGTATAAAAAGAATCATCAAAAGTAAAAGAAAAGTACCTTTCTTTCTATGTAGATCATAATGATAGAGTAGAAAGATTTTTTACTAGAATATTTAAAATTTTTATTTCTTAACTTAGTTAATAACCTATTATATCGGAAATCTGAGAATAAAGGCGAGATCCTTCGGGATCTGATCCATCTAGTTCCATCAAAAACTTGTCTATGATTAAAATATCAAATTCTAAGTCTGTTATAAGCTCTGCATGCTTTTCTAGCCATTCAAACCTTCTCTTTCCCCTTTCTAATCGATATTGATATATCTCATCGAAAAGATTCATCACAGTCTCCTTTTGGATAGTTGGATTAACAGATGGAAGGAGTTGGATGATGAATTTCCTCACTGCTTCAATATCACCCGCTTTTGCAGATTCTTTAATAGAACTGGAGAATAATTTTGCAGTCCGACTGAAATAGGCAACATTATATTTTCCTTCACGAATTGAGACTAATTCTTGAATACAATCAATTTCTTTGAGTTTTTGCAGATGAAAATATATATTTGAGATAGTTATTTTCCGGTCAAGTCGTTTTTCAATATGTTTCTGAAGTTCCTGCGCATTAAGAGCATATCTTCGTCTCTTCTTTCCGTCTTCATTTAAAAAAATATCGTCTAGAATCCCCTCTCGTAATATATCCAAGATTGCACTTCTAACTTCCTGATTCATAATTGTAAAAAACGACTCATCCATAAGCCGTATAGTAGGGACATCCTTCCAAAAATCAAATAATAATTTACGCTTCTTAAGCTGTTCCTGGGTATCATCAGAATCCGGATTCATGTCTCATCAATTCCATTTAAATGACAACTGAATATTTATGTTTTTCCACAAAAATAGATAATAGGTTGTTTATTAAGGATAAATCTAGTTTAATTAATTCTATTATATTAATTTCATTATCATAATAATATTCTAGCAAAATTTCTTGTAAAAAAGAATCTATAGCTAGTATGCTAAGAACAGTTTTGATTGGTCTCTATATTAGTACTTTTATAATTTTTAATATTATTTGTTCAGATCTAAATGTTAATAAATGATCATCATTCTGTCATCAACTGAATAGTGATACATTCAGTCCAAGACCGAATATTAAATAGAAGGGATATTAAATGGTTAAAATGAAGAATATCAAGTCAAACAATTATAGATATAATTTTTCATCAGGAAAGCGAATTCTTTGGAGCATGTTCAAAAAAATTCATTTTCCAAAGAAAAGACAACGAATAACAAATAGATCTGGAGTTTCTGATCCACTATCAGCTCGATATCGGGTATCAGTAGAAAGAATACGTACTCTCAAATAAGATTCAGTTCAAAATTCATCTAACACCATATAATTTTTAATTTATTTTCATTTGAAATCACTTAACTTATCTTATTATTTCTAAGGTCAATTTAAATCAAAGTTGTTGAGAAAAGATGACAAAAAATGAAGCTTATATGGTTATTATAAGAGGTCGACCGAACTTTCCAAATACAATGACTGAGAAAGAAGAAAAAGTGATGGGGGAGCATTTTAAATATCTAAAAAAACTAATGGAACAAGAGAAATTGATTCTAGCCGGTCCAACTCTCGATGACAGTGGAGGTTATATTATCTTGAATACAATTTCTGAGGATAAAGCACGGGAAATTATGTCTAAAGATCCCTCTGTATCATCAGGAATCATGAAACCTATCTATCATCCCTTTAGGGTTTCTCTTATCAATTGTCCATAACATACTCATGATTGATGCTTTTGTCAATCTGGCAGTTGATCCCACATTCGAAAAGCATACGGAGCGAACGTCATGGGATCTGCTTCGGCTAGTACAGTGATTTCTTCCATGATACTATTCCCAACGGAGTAAGTAGCACCAAGAACTTTAATAACTTCGACTTCAGACCAAGGATCATGTTGAGATTCCGTTAAGGTGACCTTTCCCTCACCAAGCTCAAGTGTTTGGAAATTTATAGTGATAAATTGTTTCAGTAGATGAAATGAAGGTTGTAGTGTTGTTTCAATGGGTTTTTGGCCATGTAGGAAATTAAATACATTCAATCCCCCGCTTCCAGTTATCATATCTGTAAATACTTGGGCTTTTTCGTCAGACATTACTCCTGTTAAATTCGCTCGGATCTCAATAAAGCGGAGTCCGTGACGTTCTGCCCAACCAACTACTTTTTGGCCATCCTTTTTCAACTGAATCTGGGCAATTTTCTTTGGATATCCACCTAATTCACGGCCTCCAGCCATAGCTAAGTCATTCGTAACTGGCATAGCAAGACAATAGACCCCTGGCTCCCCGTTGAATAAAGCTCCTAAGAAAAGAGCACTTTCATAATAAGGTAAGCTGAAATTCGTTTTGGGGTAGTTTGCGACGAAAGCGAATACTAATGGATCTTGCATCGGTTCTAATGGAGGAGGAAGAAGTTTCTGTACTATTTCTTCCTTTGTTAGCCATAATACCGATAACATTTCAGCATTATAGAAAGTAGGTCTATTTGTCACAAAGCGGTGAATGTCTTCGGGGCTCATAATAAAACTCATATTTCTTTATCCTTCCAAATCAATCTCTTCAATGTACCCTTTCTTTTTATTTAAAATTTTTTCAATTGCACTCTTAGTACATTTCTTATTGATCAAATTTTGATACAAATTGATCTAAAGTATAGTATCATAACACATCAGAAAACAGAATTACCTACTCATCAAAAATATGTGAACTGAATATGAATGGATCGTTGATGAAGTATAATATTGCAGCAATTGTAGCTGGAATTGCTTTAACACTGATTATAGTAGGAGCTATTGTTTTTATTCCAGATTTATTCATCAATGCTCCAACAGAACCCAATGGAAACAATGGTAACCATAATGGTCATAATTTCACAATTGGATCTCGGATTGCTTCTTATATCGAGTCAAGATCTTCAGATATTCTCTTTACTTGGAGCTACAATAATTCAATAGTTAATGTCAACTTTACTGACCAAATAGGTTCTTATATAGATGGTGTTCTTACCTATGGGTCACATGTTAATGGTTTGATCGCAAATGTTTCATTAGTAGGAGTTTTTGGATCTCAAACCGAAGAAATTTCCTCTTCAACGCTCAATTCGATTTTTAATACCTTTGAGATCGCCATGGAGGATCTTAATGAAACTTCCATCACAATAAAAGGTCTTGATGACATTACTCCATGGCCACCAACCTTTGTTTGGGATATCGCATTTGACGATAATACATCTATTAGCCTAATGTATTCAAAAGATCAACATGTTCTTGCAGCTATTAATGGTACGTGGACAGCATCAGAATATGGATTATCAGGGAATGAAACTATCGAATTTCCTCAATTTGAATATGAGTATCATAGCCAAGATATTCCTCTGTCTTTTTTAATATTGGATGAAACCACAGAACAACTTGTCATTGATGCAGTAAATACGTATGTTGATCTGATTTCAGATCAATTCTAGAGGATTGAATACTGGTTTGAAGGGAAGAAGATAATGATAAAAGAAAACAATTCCACAAATTCCCATAACATGTCTGAAACTGAAAATCCAGTCTATCTAGACTTGCAAGGAAAAATTTTGAGAATTTACAGTTATCTTCTGACGCATTCAGAAGCAGGGATAAGAGAGCTTCAAAGAAATTTAGGGTTTTCAAGCTCAAATGTTGTTACCCATCATATTAAGAAATTGAAAGAGCAAGGATTGGTAACACAAAATTCTGAAAATAACAAATATACAGTAGTAAAAGAGGTTAGGATTGGCGTATTATCACTATATACTCGTTTTGGTAGGTATTTAATACCGAAAAACCTCTTTCTTCTCACATTTTTCTGTAGTATGACATTAATGTATATAGTATTAATTATTATACCAAATGGATTGCTTACTAATGGCGATCTGTTCTTTTTGAGTACTTCATTCGTTGGTGTTATCTTCCTCCTGAAGAGCTCTTACGACATCTGGCGACTTAAACCAATATAATTCAATTCACCTTGATTTTTTGTTACTAGGATCTTTGATCGTATTATTGAAACTGCAAGGACACCAATCCAACTTATGTACGAGAAAACAGCTATCCATTCCATTAAGGAGTAATTTGTATC
>JBHLPG010000157.1:4288-8909 GCA_048939725.1 Promethearchaeota archaeon
CCACCCCAGTGATAATTAAAAAAACAAGAAAAAATAAGTCTATTAGAGAGACCCCAAATCCATAATAAGCAATTAAGTTCGAAAAATCAGGCTGGGTTAGAACTGAAGCATTTACCAAGATTAACACTGGGAAAAAAGAAACGAAAATTAGAATACTCCAGAATACATGCTGAGAATATGTTTCTTTTGTCTCTGAAAAAATTCCCGCCATAGTAATAGCTAGGGCATTAATAAGCCCAGCTCCTAGAGCAGCGACATGTAGATTGCTTTTTTTCCTTATCAAAAACCATTTATATAATCCTAGATAAAATAAAATTGAAGCTAAACCAGTGAGAACCATCCCTATATTATAGAAGATCGCACCATTAGGATTATCATAAAAATCTCCCAATTCACTTATGTTATTACTTATAGGATTGAAGTTACTTGGAAAGAAGGAGAATGAAAATAGTGTGAACATACAATAAGTTATTATCCCAGCTAATCCGATTATACTAGTTTTTGGCCACTTGAGTGGATTAAAATGATGAAGTCTTTCTAACAAGCTAAGCTCACCCATCATCTGGAGTATTAGTTCTTCTTAGCATCTATTCTTATTAATAAATGTCGTTTGAGGCAAATAAAATAGTCTTCTCTCCCACTTATTTTGGAAAAAACCTAATTTTACCATTTTTAATTCGTTTAACTAGAATTTTATGCTTTGAGCGTCAATCTACTATATTAATTATAATTAAATTTAAGAGGGAAGAAAATTTATTTTTATCCAACATATGTCCAAAAAATCGATTAACACACAACATAATATACACAATAATGGTTTGACAATAGGAGTGGAACCATAAAATATTGAAGCAGCTTGTTGATAAATCGAAATATCTTTGTGCAAAACTTTTAGATAAAACTAGAAGAGTAAAAGAAAATCATTCCTAGATTAATGGGTTAAGATTAATGGCGCCTAAAAGGAAATTTTTGCCAAAAAAGTCTATTGATCTTGAGCGATCAGAAATTAGATATATCTTCTTCTCCAATGATCAAGACTCTCTGATTTCCGATTTTTCCACTATTGGATTTGAAGAACTCCACTATAAGGAAACTCCTGTAACTCAAACAGTCTATTTTGGGTCGAAGTTGGGGCTTAAACCAGGATTATCTATCAAAGCACGAGTATATTCGCCAGAAAACATCCAAAACTCATGGCAGATAACTAGAGATACACCTTTCAATTTCTTAGAAGTAAAATCAACTGTATCACAAGATGACAAAACTCAGAGTTTGATCTCAGATTCCCATACTAAAATGACCCATAATGTCATTTTTCGTATTCAAAGAGCGTCGGAAGATGGTTTACTTCGTGATTCTAGTCTGAAAATCAAAAGCCGATTAAAAAAGCGTCCCGCTATACCTGAAAGCTCTACTTCAACATTGACCTTTTCTGAGATCGTAACTTTGTTAACGGAACCGAGTGAATTAGATGAAGAACTGTCTGGAGATGCAAAGAATTTGTTAAATAGCAAAATTCGTCCTTTGTATCACAAATCCCTAAAAGCCCATATGATGACACAGTATAGTCGGATTCATCTTGTTCCTAAACCAGAATATTCAGATTGGAAGAAAATTATTCGAATAACAATCGATCCAGGGGTCGAATATTATGCATTAACTCAAATGGGAGATATTAAAGACAATCCAGATACTTTGGTCGAATTTGTAACAAAAGAAAAACATTGTCGTCTTGAGTTCAAGCTTGATCCTTTGAGAGTGAAAGAGGAAGGATTAAACGAGAAAATTGCGCATATCCTAAGGAAATATGGGTGTATAGCCTGTTTATCTAAAAAATGGACTGGTCTTACTGTTATTTCAGAGCGGTATATCGAGAAACAAGCACTTTGGAGAGAACCGTTAGGCAAGCATATATCAGGATTTTTCCCAGTAGATCCGAGCTGGTTTACATATGGAAGTGTTTCTGTTGTTTTCCATCGGTTTATTAAACCCTCCTCAATTTTCTCAACCTATGAGGAAGAACCAAATATTTTGGTGAAAAATCAAAACTTTATATCAGGATATATGGGCGTTCCCACACCTAATATTGTAATGACTGTTGAGGGACCATATGTAAATTATAATTTATCCTCTGAAAGCTACCCAGTGAAATTATGGAAAGATTTGCCCGATTTTTATATTCAAGAGGATCTGGATCATCCAGTACGGTCTACTGTTGTATCCTGTAAGAAGGAATTAGATGATATTATCCATAAATCGGTAGAAATCGAGAAATATTCTTATTTCAGAAGTTATGGATTCCTAGTAGTTGTAAATCCCTCAAATCGTGTTTATAAATTAACAATTGAACGGAAAACGGATGTTAAAGGGGAGGAAACAAAAACTGAAGTGTACTGTAAATTGAGATATGTTGGAACCAAACATGGTTTGCATAAAGTAAATGTTCCTGACATTTATAGGGAGTTACATCTTTTCTATAATGAATTTGCGTCAACAATGACACATCCAATCGACAAATTTGATTGATATGTGGAAAAGGAGATTTTTTGTTAAAAAAGTGATAAAAGGTAATGGGTTATCTAGAATTCATTAGACTCCCCTAAACAACATGAACTAGTGAAGAATTTTGATACACATGTGGGATCGTTCTTAGTTGGATTTCATCGATTTCAATCCGTTGAAGCTTTGGCATTGTAAATAATGCCTCTGGAATGTCAATGGGATTATTACTTAACCCGAGAACTTGTAACTTCTCCATTTTAGTAAAATCAGGTAAGGATTCAAGTTGATTGTTATTAAGGTAAAGGAATCGTAAATTATGTAAATTAATTATTTCATTAGGCAGAGATGATAATCCATTGCTATCTAGTTTTAATTCAGTTAATTGAACCAATTTACCAAAGGAAGGAGGAATTTCTTCCAATTGATTCGATTTTAAATCTATTTTCTCTAAAGAAACCAAATTCCCAATTTCAGGGGGTAAATCTTGCAATCGATTATGGTATAGACCAAGTTCTTGAAGATGGATTAGATTTTTTAATTCAGCAGGTAGTGAAACAAGCTCATTAAACCTAAGTTCTATGCGAAGCAGTTGAGTTAGTGAAAATAACTCAGGAGGTAATGAATTGAACTTGTTATACCTAAGATCAATTCTTTGTAGCTTGTTTAAGGAATGAATTGATTTCGGTAGACCAGTTAAGCGGTTTTTTTGAAGATTCAAATAGTTTAGATTAGTCAGCTGACCCAATTCTTCTGGTATTTCAACAAGCTTATTCGTTCTTATCGATAAGCGTTCAAGACATTTTAAATTCCAGAAACTTCTGGGGAGATCAATTAAATGGTTAACTCGCAGATCTAAGCTTCTCAGAGATATAAGATCCCCAAAGTTCTCTGGAAGGAATTTCAGGTTATTTCGCCCGAGATCCAAGGTTTTGAGTTTTTTAAGAGCGCATAATTCCGAGGGAAACGTGATAAAATCGTTACTTTGTAGATTCAAACGTTCTAAAGCGTTTGATAAATTGATAAGGGATGTTGGGAGAGAAGATAGATAATTGAGATTCAAATCCAACCGTCTTAAGGATTTCAGGTCACCCAGAGTCTCTGGTAAGGACGTTATAAGATTTCGATCTAAAATTAGCCTTTCTAAGTACTTAAACTCACCAATTATCTCTGGTACATCCTCCAGACCTAGATTTGATAAGTCTAAATTGATAATTTTACTATTAAAGAAGGTTGTGTTATTCCGTTTCAATATCTTATTTGTTATATACTCAGGATATTCATAATTTAATTTTTCAATCAAGCTCGTGAATAATGGCATATCAGACATATTTACTCACGTCGTTTAGTCTTGAATGACACATCCCTGCGCTTCCAGATCTTTTACAGAGGCAAAATCAAGATTAAATGGATTTGATGCCAGATTTAGAAATTTAAGATTAGGAAAATTCGTAAAATTTATTTCTACGTCTTTTATGTTATTTGATGCGACATCTAACACTTCCAGCGATTCGATTTCTTCTAATTCCTTGGGAAGACTGGAAATCTGATTGTTATCCACGTACAATACCTTAAGGTTATGCAATCCAGATAAAATTGTAAGTTCTTTGAGTAAATTATGACCTAAGTAAAGATATTCTAATTTCTTCAGATCAGAAAAAGTTTCTGGAAGATTAGATAATGAATTGTTATTTAATCTTAATTCGGTTAATTTAGGGAAATTAGTGAATTCCGCAGGAAGAGTCTTAATTTGGTTATTTTGCCCTTCTAAGCGAGTTAATTGTTCAAGCTGACCAATTGTTTCGGGAATTACCTTGATCTGGTTATCATAAAAACTCAAAACTATAAGATTGGTCAGATTACCAATTTCCTCTGGTAGCTTGGAAAATTGGTTAGAAACTAAGTCCAAGCGTGTAAGACTGGTCAAGTTGAAGAAAGATTTAGGGAGTTGCTTCAACATATTTGAACGAAAATCTATTCTGCTCAAATTATGAAGTTCTCCGATTGAATCTGGTAATGAGGAGATCCTGTTCTTCTGTAAATTAATAAATTCAAGTTTATGCAAATTTTTGATTTTGTAGGGTAGAGTCACAAGATGATTGTTACCAAGGTCGATAATTTT
>JBHLPG010000158.1:0-8869 GCA_048939725.1 Promethearchaeota archaeon
AAGGCTCTCAAGACTAAAAATTCATAAAATTTCTGGAATTCAATACAGACTTGCCTTCTATGTTTCTGTTAGTATCCTAAATATATAAAAAATGGACTAATATTGATAATAACTGTTATGTTAATTAACAAGATTTTAGGAACTCAAGAATTACCTGCCCAAGCTCAATCTTATATGAGGACTTTCTTGTATCTTAGTATGATAATCTCATTTCTGGAAAGTTTGTCGAGTACATTTTACATTCTATATAGTATTGATCATATAGGATTTGCTTTTACTGCAGTATGTACAAGTATCATGCTAGCTACTCAGTTAATTTTTGATTATCCTTCTGGTTCTTTAGGAGATTGGATTGGTCAACGATGGGTCTTAACGATAGCATATATTTTCTATGGAATCTCTTTTATCTTCTTGATTACTGCTCAAACTCTGCTTGATTTTACATTAATCGCTCTTGCTAATGGATTCGGTAATGCACAATCCTCAGGAGCCTTTACAACGTGGTTAGATAATAATTATCGTGTCACAGTAGGTGAGGCTGACCCTGACAGAAAGATATATGGTTTTTCCACATCTCGAGTTAATTCCCTTAACAATTTCGCACTGGCAATTTCATTTATAATAGGAGGAACAATAGCAACCCTAATTTCCCGTAGAATTGTCTTTACAATACAATTTGGGTTAACAATCATTATTATCTTCCTTATTCTTGTTTATTTAAGAGATATCAAAATAAATGCTGAAATTTCCGCCAAATTTTCAGAGATAAGCAAATCAAAAATTTCAAATTACTTCAAATATCTAAAAAGTGGGATTCGTTTCTTATTCTCAGGTAAGGCTGCTTTCTTCTTTCTTATTGGAAATGCAATTTTCAACGTCACTTGGATGATTTGGGGAGGTCTAGTATTATTTCCGCTATATTTTGGCTACACAGGAACAGATGCGCTAGCTGGTTTACTCCGAACTTCTATTTTCTTGGCTGGAATCCCCCTATCATTTCATATAGCAAAATTAAACAAACGAATATTAAATGAGAGACTACCAATTTTCCTCTTTCTTTATACAATTTTATTCTTCCCTTCTTTTATTCTATTAACCATGGTTATGCCTCCAACAGATGATTTTAACCTCCTTGGGATTATTCTTACGTTTTTCTTACTCTGTATGGTTGGTCCTATCATTAATATTGCGCTGACCTTAATTCAACGAATTATGATTGATCTAGTCCCTTCCGAATATCGAAATTCCGTATATTCTTTAATGCCAACAATTTTTTCTCTGATAGGTATTCCAGTTATCCCCTTAGCTGGAATTATTATTGAAGATTTTGGATTTGCTGCAGGGATTCTTACTGCTGGCATTGTTTGCGTTATTGGGTCGTTATTAATTTCTTTCGGGGTACATTTAATATCTAAAACAAAAATTAAACCAGTTGAAAACGAATAGGAGTTCTCCCTATCCCTTTCGATAATCAGCTTCTGAGGAAGAGATATTACAAAATGTAAGATTAGTCAGAGATGAAATACTGAGATGGATTGATTCAGAGTTCGGATCTATTAAGAAGGAAAGGAAATCAATCCCCAATCTTACATTTAGGGGGGAGAATTGAGCAACCAAAGGCTCTCAAAACTAAAAATTCTTGAAATTTCTGGAATTCAATACAGTCTTGCTTTTATATGTTTCTGTACTGGCAGTAAATATTGCCACATCATGAATATATAAAAACGGGACTGATGTAGTTAATAACTGTTATGTTAATTAACAAGATTTTAGGAACTCAAGAATTACCTACTCAAGCTCAATACTATATGAGGACATTCTTGTACCTTAGCATGATAATCTCATTTCTAGGGAGTTTATCCAGTACTTTTTACGTTCTCTTTAGTATTGACCATATTGGTTTTGCGCTTACCGCAGTTTGCTCTAGTGTCATGTTGGCTACACAATTGATATTTGATTATCCCAGTGGATCTCTGGGAGATTGGATCGGTCAACGCTGGGTCTTAGCAATAGCCTTTGTATTTTACGGCATTTCATTTCTTTTTTTAACTTCGGCGCATACAGTGCTGGATTTTGCCTTAATTGCAGTCATTAATGGATTCGGAAATGCACAATCCTCGGGAGCCTTTGCGACGTGGGTAGACAACAATTATCGTGTAGCTGTCGGGGAGGCAGATCCTGATAGAAAAATTTACGGTTTTTCAACTTCGAGGGTTAATTCTCTAAACAATTTCGCCCTAGCAGCTTCATTTATGGTTGGAGGAACAATCGCTACCTTGATTTCACGTCGAATTGTTTTCACAATCCAATTTGGTTTAACAATTATTATAATCTTCCTAATTCTTATGTATCTAAGAGACATCAAAATAGAATCTCAAACTGTTGATGAAACCAAGATAAAGTCATCAAAAGTCTCAAGTTATATCAAATACCTCAAAGGCGGAATTACATTCCTCTTCTCAAGTAAAGCTGCTTTTCTCTTTCTCATTGGTATTGGCATTTTCAATGTAACCTGGATGATTTGGGGAGGGCTAGTCTTATTTCCCTTGTACTTTGGATATACAGGAACAGATGCACTAGCTGCTTCACTCCGAACGTCGATTTTTTTGATTGGTATTCCGCTTTCCTTTTATATAGCAAGAGTTAACAAGCGAATCTCAAATGAAAGACTTCCTATTTTTCTGTTCCTGAGTACAATTACTTTTTTCCCTTCTTTCATTCTATTAACTACAGTGATGCCTCCTACCAATGAATTTAATCTTTTGGGAATTGTTTTAACGTTTATATTACTGTTTACTATAGTTGGTACAGTATTTAATATTGCTCAGACGTTAATTCAGCGAATAATGATAGACTTTGTTCCCTCGGAACATCGAAATTCGATCTATTCGTTAATGCCCACAATATTTTCCCTTATTGGGATTCCAGTTGTCCCCTTAGCAGGAATTATAATCGAAAATTCTGGATTAGCTGCAGGGATTTTCACTGCTGGCGTTGTTTGTGCTATCGGGTCAGGTCTCATCTCTATTGCTGTCCATTTAATCTACAAAAAACCAAAAATTGAACCAATCGGTCGACATGTGACTGATATTCAAGCAATTGCCTATGAATCCTAGGAAAAGGAAGGAAAATACTTTCTTCCTTTGAGACAGCTGGGGGGAGTTACTTTCAGGATCCTGAATCAAAGATATCCACTTTATATCATTAGTTATTTGACAGAAATAAGAAGATGAAGATTTCTTTAAATGGAGACTGGAAATTTCTATCTGATACCGAGTGTATTGGAATCAAGAATGAATGGTGGACGGAAAAATGGATTTATGAGCAATATGACTCCTTACGAACTATAAATTTACCAAATAATTGGAATATTATTCCAGAATTGGATAAATATGAAGGAATCGCGTGGTTCTTCTATGTATTTGATTTTCCTGATGATAAAAAGAATTTAGAAAATTTTAACATATTTATTCAATTCAAAGCGGTAAACTATGAAACATCACTTTGGATTAATGGCACTAAATGTGGTGTCCACCACGGTAATTTCCTCCCCTTTAAATTTCAGATTAAACCCAATCAATTGAAAAAAAAGAACTGTATTGCGGTACGCGTTGAGAATTTCCGCAAAAAGAACAGAATCCCAGCCTGTTCACGAGATTGGTTTAATTGGGGAGGTATTTATCGTGATATTGACCTGCTTCTTTGTGAAAAGTATCGAATTGATTGGGTAGGTGTGAAAATTGAAATTCAAAAAGGTGGACGAGCTAGCATTGAAGCCACGTACGAACTTAAGATTCCTCAATTGGCTCCAGAAGATCAAATTGAAATTTCTTGGAAGCTCCAGTATTTAGGAAACCTATCATCTTGGAATCATCAAGGAAGAGAAACGATATTAGTAGATAATGGAATTTTCTCGCAACATTTAACTCGGGGTTCATTCTCCTTTCATGTGGAGAAGGCGAAATTTTGGACTCCTGATGATCCTCAACTGTACAAACTTGAGATGTCTCTCCAGGGATCACACGAACCTTATATTGTCCGTTTCGGCATCCGTGAGATTAAAGTAGTTGGTTCAAACTTATTCATTAATGATACATCATTATCCCTGCAGGGAGTGTCACTTCATGAAGAATTATTCCCGTATGGTAGAGCTATTCCTCTCAATAGAAGACGAGAAGATGTTTTAAATATCAAGAAATTAGGATTCAATGCCCTGAGAACGGGTCATTATCCTCATGATGAGTCGATTTATGAGATTTGCGATGAGGAGGGTTTATTGGTCTTAGAGGAGATTCCTGTTTACTGGAAGATTGATTTTGGATCTAAAAAGGTCTTGAAAAAAGCTGCTCGAATGTTAACGGATATGATTCAAAGAGATTTCAATCACCCGAGTATAATCTTATGGAGTACTGGGAATGAAATACCTATCTTAGATAAGGATTGCCGACAATTCATGTCTACTCTAGTAAAACATTGTAAAACACTGGATCCCTCACGCTTGACCACGTTCGTCATAGACTTTTGGGCCGCTCTAGTAGCTCCAAAGGGATTCGTTGAAGAGATAGATATCTTGTGCGTGAACGAGTACATCGGTTGGTATTATTTCAGTGTCTATAACCTGAATATCTTCCTAGATTGTATGCATCAACGTTTTGGAAGGAAGCCTATCTTTGTTACTGAGTTTGGTGCAGGTGCACAATACGGGGTGCATAATTCTTCGAAATTACCAATGAAATATTCAGAAGAACGACAAGCATCAATTCTTGGTCATTCAATAAAAGTGATGAATTCCAAAACTTATATCAATGGTTGGTTTATCTGGATTTACCGTGATTTCCAATCTCATATGCGATTAAATCAATTTCAGAACGGGTATAATCGAAAAGGAATTGTGTCAGAAAAAAATGAGAAGAAACTTATTGCGCAGTGTTTTCCGAGTTTAACAGAAAAAAAGATGGAGAAAAATCAAATTAAACACTATGGTAGATTCGCATTGTTGTTCTATGTAATTTTTTATCCCATAATTAGGATTTTTGCGATCTTTGTTGCTCTTGTCATTACGAAATTTTCAGATATGGGAGATAAATATTATAAACAAGGGAAAATGGTGAATTGATGGCACTACTGCTTTGCTTTCAATAACTCCAGAGTTTATTTCCGCATACCAGGCTTATATGGAAAATAATCCATATTTCTCTAGATTACTTTTATTTAAATCAATAATTTGATAATCCATCTTGTATTCACTCTGGATTTGAGACCTTCAGAAGAGAGTGTTTTTTTATTCTATTATTTTAGTATAGTCCTAATCCTTCTTCTGGTAACCATTCTGGCCAACCCTTTATCCAATCAGGTATTGTTGCTTCTTTTACACGATCACAAACGGGAAAATACGCCTTCAAATCTAAAACTGGTGTAGCATCGATTGCGTCGATGTTTTGGATTTTTACAGTTCCACTTTTATGGTTCACATCTAGAATTTTTGCCGTAGTCAGAGCGATTGGATTAGGACGGTATTCCGCACGAGTCGCAAAAACACCCGTAAGAGGTGGGTTTTCTCCATAAGGTGGTACACAATCTAATCTATTTCGCTGTTTCTTATTATCGGCTTTATTTGCCCACCACAACACTTGAACATGGCTAAAATGTTCCAACTGTTTCAGTGCTGGAGTGAATTCTTCTAAGACTTCGATTATTACTTCCTCATCTGTTCTCTTAATATAACCAATAGGGAAAATGGTGAATTTTTCTTCTGAATGGTTCAACATATTTTACTCCTTTAGTTCAATTAGATTCTTGAGAATCGCATATTTATATATTTTCCGTTATTGGTAGGAATTGTTCACTTTTTTTAGGAAAGCTTTATATAACTAACCAAAGATCTCGTATTTATAGCAGAAAAGGCTCAGGATTGTTTTGAAAGAACCAATTATATTGAAAAATAAAATTTTTCGATTGCTAGGCTGTGTATTTTACGGGGATCCATTCCACGAGGCAGAAGAATGGTCTTATGAGAATGAAATTGGGAAACTATGGCAGCGATTCATGGAGCTTTCATCCAAGAAATATGAACATTTACTGAGAAAAATCTGTGTAGATAACGACATTGCTTATGAATTACACTTAGAACCAGAGGAATATATGGAAACAAAAAAATACTATGTATTTGTAGGGATGGAAGTTGAAAGCAGTGGAGAAGTACCCTTGGAGATGTTTATCAAAGTCCTGCCGAAAATAGACTATGTAGTGTTCACTACTACCATTGAAAACAAACAAGAGCAGGGGAGATATATTTACAAAACCTGGTTAACAGAAAATGGATTGGTACAAAGTTTTCCCTATATAATTCAGTTGTATGATTGGAGGCGTTATCGTGGACTTGAAGATCCAGAATCGGAAATTGATTGGTACATACCTGTTAAAAAGTCACAATAACTCTATGAACGGAAAATAAAGCAATGTTGGAAACAAAAAGTGTTACTGAACTTTTAAATGTTTTTGAGGTGTCATTTAAAGATATTCTAGTAATTTTAAAGGCAATTAGTAATGAAAAACGATTTATAATTTTAATAGCTTTGCTTTCGGGTGAGAAGACATTCAATGATTTGAAAATTGAAACAAAATTGAAGAAAACAGCATTATCCAATCACCTTTTGAAACTAATTAACGCAGAATTAATTCTTAAACCAGACCACAACAAATATCGTCTAACTTCAGATGGAGAATTATTCATTCGTGCTCTTGAAGCAGCATATGACAAATCTGATAAAAAAGAAAAAAAACAAACTGAAGAATTGCAAAAAAGGCAATTCTCAGATATATTCATTGAGTCTTTCTTTAGGCACTAATTCAGCATATCCGTGGTTTAAACAAAGTAAAAGTGGCCAAACTGAGGAAAAAGGAAAGAGATGTTTGAAAAAACATCATCTTTATCTTTTCCTTCACCTTTCCTTGTTGTATGGCAACGATGTTTCTCTCTGACTCATCAACCACCTCACTTTTACTTTCTCGTAGCTCGTCTTCTTCCAAAGAAGCATAATTCGAGGCACTGTCATCTTCATTGCTTTCTTCAGCTGGAAGTTTTCCTGCCTCGGCCGCTGCTTGGGTTTTCCCAGTGTCCATGGCTTGGACTCGCCCCTCTTCAGAGGCTGCTTTAATCCAGGCGCTATTAGCTTCTTGAAGTTTACCCGCTTCTGAAGCTGCTTTAATCCTATCTTTGTTTATTGCTGGGAGTCTTCCCTCCTCCGCAGCAGCTTTTGTTTTCGCACTGTCCACAGCTTGGAGTTTGCCTGGTTCCGCAACTGCTTGAATTTTGCCTGTATCGATGGCTTGGAGTCGCCCTTCCTCGGAGGCTGCTTGGGTTCTGCCAGTGTCCATGGCTTGAACTCGCCCCTCCTCGACAGCTGTTTTTGTTTTAGCACAGTCAACAGCTGGAAGTTTCCCTACCTCGGAACTTGCCTTGGTTTTTGCACTGTCTACATCCTGTAAGCGAGCCTCCTCGGTAGCAGCCGCAATTTTGCCACTATCAACGGCTGAAAGTTTTCCTACCTCGGCCGCTGCTTGGGTTTTGCCTGTGTCCATGGCTTGGACTCGCCCTTCTTCAGAGGCAGCTTTGGTCTGTGCACTCTCAATCTCTTGGAGTCTGCCAGCCTCGTCAGCTGCTTTCATTTTTGCACTATCTACAGCCGGAAGTTTCCCTATCTCGGAGGTCGCTTGGATTTTGCCAGTGTCCATGGCTTGGACTCGGCCCTCCTCAACAGCTGCTTTTGTTTTAGCCCTATCTACATTAGGAAGATCTCCCATCTCGGCAGCTGCTTTAGTTTTTGCACTGTTTACATCCTGCAAACGACGCTCCTCATTGGCAGCTTTAACCTTACCAGTATCCATAGCTGGAAGTCTCCCTTCCTCGGCCGCTTTGGTCCATGCACTATCAGCTTCATGGAGTTTGGCGTTCTCAATATCCTGTAATCGACCCTCTTCCGCAGCCTTGATCTTTGCACTGTCCACAGCTGGAAGTTTTCCTTCCTCAGCTGCTTTTATCTTACCATTGTCTACTGCCTGGGTTTTCCCAGTATCCAAGGCTTCGAGTCTGCCCGCCTCTACCGCTGCAGTTTTGGCGGGCTCAATATCCTCTAATCGGCCCTCTTCTGCAGCTGCGAGTTTTCCTACCTCGGCCGCTGCTTGGGTTCTGCCACTGTCCATGGCTTGAACTCGGCCTTCTTCGGCCGCTTTGGTCCAGGCACTATCAGCTTCTTGAAGTTTCCCTGCCTCGGAGGCCGCTTTAATCTTCCCACTGTCTATGGCTTGGACTCGGCCTTCCTCCGCAGCTTTAGTATATGCAGTATCAGCTTCCTGGAGTTTGCCTGCCTCTACCGCTGCAGTTTTGGCGGACTCAATATCCTCTAATCGGCCCTCTTCTGCAGCTGCGAGTTTTCCTTCCTCAACTGCTTTTATCTTACCATTATCTACTGCCTGGGTTTTCCCACTTTCCATGGCTTCAAGTCTGCCTGCCTCTATCGCTGCAGTTTTGGCATGGTCAATATCCTGTAATCGACCCTCTTCCGCAGCTTTGATCTTTGCACTGTCCACAGCTGCAAGTTTTCCTTCCTCAGCTGCTTGGGTTCTACCACTGTCCATGGCTTGAACTCGGCCTTCCTCGGCAGCTTTAGTATATGCACTATCAGCTTCTTGGAGTTTCCCTGCCTCGGATGCCGCTTTTATCTTCCCACTATCTATGGCTTGGATTCGGCCTTCCTCGGCCGCTTTGGTCCAGGCACTATCGGCTTCCTGGAGTTTTCCTGTTTCTACCGCTGCTGTTTTAGCGGGGTCAATATCCTGTAATCGGCCCTCTTCTGCAGCTGCGAGTTTT
>JBHLPG010000159.1:0-8854 GCA_048939725.1 Promethearchaeota archaeon
ATGCTAATTGATACTTCTTATTGACTAGAACAGCACACGAACCACATACACCAGCACGACAGTTATATCTCATGGCTATTGAGCCATCTTGCTTGGCAATGAGTTCTTGAATAGCAATTAATACGGTTGTTCCTTTATCACATTCTAATTCAAAAGTATCCCAGTGTGGTCGAATATCCTTTTTTGGGTTGAAGCGTTTGATCTTGAAAGTTATTTTTTTAGTTTCGCTCATTCTTTTCACCTCAGTACTTTCTTTCCTCTGGTTGCCACTTTGTAATAATGACATCTAAGTAACTCAACTTAGCTTCACCATCAACGTAATTTACTAATGTGTGCTTCAGGAAGTTATCGTCGTCTCTTTTCAAATTATCTAATCTCCAGTGGCTCCCGCGGCATTCTTTTCGCTCAAGAGCACCCATACAAATTGCTTCAGAAAGGTCTAACATACCTTCGAGGGCTAAGACCCATTCCAACTCTCGATTGTAAACATTATCTTTTGATTTGAGATACACGCCTTCGTTGAATCGTTTCTTGAGTTCTCTGATTTTATTGAGCGCTTCTGTCAATGGACCTTCTTCTCGATAAACGAATACGTTCAATTTCATTGTGTTTCGCATTTCTTCCATAATCTGGAAGGGATCGTTCTTACCAGCTCCGCTGAACCAAAAGTCATGTTTTTCTTGTTGTTTAACGAATTCCTCAAAGATAGCATGTTTTGCATCAGGAGAAGTTGTTACACCCTTTACATACTTAGCTGCTTCCACACCAGCAACCTTACCAAAAACTGCACATTCTAACAACGAATTCCCGCCTAGACGATTTGCACCATGTACAGAAACGCACGAACATTCACCACAAGCAAAAAATCCTTCAACTTCTTTACTTTCTGTGTTTTCATCTACATGAATACCTCCCATTGCATAATGAAAACCCGGTTGTACTGGAATTGGATCTTTTATCATATCTTGGCCAGTAAAGCGTAATGCAAGCTCTCGGATCTGTGGAAGACGTTCGAGAATTTGCTCAGCAGGTAAATGTGTTAGATCGAGGTGAACATAACCATTCTCTTTTGTTCCATATCCACGATCCTCAAGCACTTCTTGATAGATTGACCTCGAAACAATATCTCGTGGAGCAAGCTCCATTTTCTCTGCGGCGTACTTTTCCATGAACCGTTCACCCTTATTATTTCGCAAATAACCACCTTCTCCTCGCGCTGCTTCGGAAATTAGAACGTTATTTCCGTATAATGTTGTTGGGTGAAACTGTATAAATTCCATATCCTTCAGAGCAATGCCTGCCCAGTACGCAACAGCCATACCAAAACCTGTACAATTTAATGCATTTGAGGTAGCCCCATAAATCTGTCCTGCTCCACCAGTTGCGAAAATCGTCGCATCACACTCCCACATCTCAAGCTCTCCAGTTCTAAAATTGTAAACTATGAGTCCATTAACCTTTTTATCCCTTACAACAAGTCGAACAACAAGACGATCCTCATAAACAGGAACACCCAATTTTACTGATCTTTCCCAAGCTACATGAAGTACTGAGTGGCCTGTTCGATCAGCAGCGAAACATGTCCTAGGATAGCCTGCACCTCCAAATGGTCTTTGACCAATCCTTCCATCTTCAAACCTAGAGAAAGGACAACCCCAGTGTTCTAATTCATAAATTGTTTCTTTGGCTAAACCAATCATCTTGTTTACCGCTGGTTGATCAGCTAAGTAATCGGAACCCTTTACAGTATCAAAAGCATGGCGTTCAACTGAATCATCCTTCGAATCTGGGTTATTGCCTAATGGTGCATTGATTCCCCCTTGAGCTGCTACAGAATGACTTCTCACAGGCATACAAATTGAAATAACGGCCACATCTGCTCCATTTTCTCTAGCTGCTACTACTGCACGCATTCCTGCAAGGCCTGACCCCACGACTAATATAGAATGTCTATGAATCTTCATTACTATCACTCACCTAAAATTACTATTTCTGGAACAATTAGTATTAAGAGTAACGCTAGAAGCCAAGTTATAATCCCTAGAATTACTAATATCCAGAATATTGTCTTTTGCTGACGAACACCAATTCCTAAGTCAAACAGAACAACCCGAATCCCGTTAAATCCATGATAAACAAGAATCCCAAGTACCCCAATATCAATCATGTAGCCGATGGAAATTATGTTTTGAATGTTGATACTGATATTTCCAAATTGTAACGGAGCTATATCGGGAAGAATTGGTGAATTAACCCAATGAATAAGACTGTTATAAAATTGACCAGCAGATAAACCCCAAATAAAGTCCACTGCTAATGTAAAGATCATACCAAAATGAAATAGCACGTACAGAATAAGGAGAAGCCCTGTTAACCGCTGAAGTAACCACGCCCACATTCCGATCCCACGGGCAAAAGGATTAAACCATTGTAGAAAGTTTGTGGCTTTACTACTCGTGTCTAGTTGTGAATCATGTATTATTTCCTCTTGTTCTACCATTATTATCCACCTATTTCAAATACCTGCAACCGTAAGATTTAACCAAATCGTATAACCAATTGCTACAACCCCTATGATCACTAAAAAGAATGCAAGAAGTTTTCGAAGTGTTTGATTCGTTGTTAAATCTAAGATGACGGTTCTAAATCCGTTCAACATGTGAAAGATGAGAAATGTAACAAATAAGAGAGAGATTACTAAATACAAAGGAATCCCAAAGTAAGTATATTGCATCTTCCACTGAACAGCCTCAAAGGAGGCTACACCACTAGAAGCTATGCTTTCTGGGAGGAGTGCCGTTAAGTAGTGATTTACCAGCAAATGGAATAGTACAAAAAAGAACAAAAAGAATCCAGATAGTCGCTGGAAAACCCACCAAATTGCGCTCCTGGCTTGATGTTTAGGTACAAATCGTTTGAATTTACTTTCAGAAGATATTTCTGTTCCCATATTTTACTCACATCATACAATTATATTACGTTAGACTATCAATTCTTACGAAAATCGTAAGATTGAGGCTCTGGGGAATATAATGACAATCAGCTGATAGTATCTTATCTTTTTTTTTATTGGAAATGAAAAAAGAGGCTATTTTTCAAACACAAATTAAATCTATTAGACAAATTCAAGATAATCACTTATTGGTCTTTGAAAGAACAAGCTTCAGCCAATGAAGAAGAAGAACCAAAATTACTAATTCTGACTTACTTATAAATTGAAGAGTTTGTAGAAAATTTCGAGGATGAGAGTCTTACAATAGAATATTTTGATATTTTATTAGCAATTGAAGATAGTTAATCCAAAAAAACAAGACGAAAAAAAGAAAAATGTGAGTAAGAGTCTCGTTTTATCGACTCTTCACATCTATATAATTACCTGCATCAGGGAGAACGTAAACTAGGGGATCTTGCTTCTTTTCTTCTCTGTACTTCTGAATCCATGCACGAAGGCTTTCTTGAACATTGCCCACTCGTGGAACATATTTTATTTGGAAAATCTCTTCGAGCTCATTTTTATCCATTTCAGTGATCATGTGACAAGTACATCGTTTTAAAATGCGTATTAAATCTACAACTTTCTGATTACCAATTTTAAAATTATCAATACTGCATTTAGTTTTAATTACATGATCCATTGCTTCATCAAGCGGCATACCTTTAATTTCTTCCATCGTATCTTTGTAATTCTGAGAACCATGTCCTAGAGGGCAGTGAGCTAGTAACAACACATCCCCACCTTCTCTTACCGCATTCCAACCAGCATGAAAACCTTTTCCACCTTGATATAAATTAATACTCAATGCTCCAGTAGATACAATGACGAGGTCGGCACCTTTATCTACCTCTACAATCCTTAGTGGTTTTAGTGTTTCTAGAACCAGTTCATGTAAAGAGTTTATGTCTCCTGCATTCAGTATAACGATGTCATCTCCTTCCATCACAGCATCAATATCAAAGACTGGTACCATTTTCTTAGTTTTCTTTGCCATCTCAATCATATCTTGGATAACAGGATTCCCTTCTGTATTTCCAAGACGACACTCTGGTTTAAATCCATGAACCTTATCAAACATTTGAGGATGATTTCTGGCAATAGTTTCTTTCCCCGCACATCCTGGGAAGAAAGATTTTACGGTTCCTGCTACTCCAGCGAAATAATGATATTCACTGTCTGAGACTGCAATAACTAAACCAGATTCTAACACATCAATATCCACTTCTATAGGTGTACCCAGTGATGATGTCCCAATATTCTTACAATTTTCTGCCTGTTTATGAATTAAGACATGATCTTTCCATGCATTGTAGATTTCAGAACCAAGGATTTTATTTTCAAGTAAATCATCACTTGGTGGACTATGGGAGCCACTTGCAATCATAATACGAATATCATCCTTATTTACTCCATAATCAAACAGCTTTTCAAAAAGTATTGGAAGTAAAATCTTCGTATGCTTATTTGGCCGTGTTGCATCATCCACAAGAATCATTATTCTCGGTCTTTGTCGATTTTTCACCATTTCCTCTAAAGGGGGTAAATCAACTGGATTTTTGATGATTTCATCAAAACGAGCTTGGAGATCTGTGAAAGTTCGTTTTGCTTTTTCTGGCTCCAAAACTCGTACATTCAGATCAGCTGGGATAAAATCAGAAATCATTTCATCCCCATATGCTAACGTTATATCCTTGTATGACATAAGTATCATCCCTACAAAATCTGAAATTTCCAATATTTTATAATAATTTTTCCTCCAATGCTTTATGAGAAGCAAAAATAAGCAAGTTTCACTTAATATTCTACTTCTAACCACAATAAAACGTAAATGTAATTGGAATATAGATTACATTTTTTGTAATAAAATTCTTATTGATTTAGCAATTTTATATAACTAGACTCTAGAGTTCCCTCGTAAGAAAATAAGAGGGAAATCCAAAACGTACGGTACTTCCTGCCTTTTTCTATAACATGTTTCTTGAATAGATTTAGAGAGGAAAGAATATGGCACAAAAGTCAATATATGAATTTTCAGCAAAAAAATTACTTATGTCAGAGTTACCAAAATACTTCCCTGATTATAATTATCATGGAAAGCTTACGGTAATTACTCCTGATACTGACTGGAATAAATTAATAACCGATCATCCTTGGCTTAAGACAGAGAAGCTTGCAGCAAAACCTGACCAACTTTTTGGGAAACGAGGTAAAGCAAAATTATTATTATTAGATGCAGACTTTGATGGATTGAAATCATTCTGTTCTGATAGGTTGAATAAGGAAGTGGAAATTGGTGGAATTAAAGGAACTCTCAACAGGTTCCTTGTTGAACCATTTATCCCACACGAGAAGGAATTTTATGTATCCATTACTTCTGACATGGAAAATGACATCATTCACTTTTCTTTTGAAGGAGGTATTTTCGTTGAGGAAAACTGGGATAAAGTGATCCACATTCCTATTCCTATTGGAACTGATATCTCATCTTTTGACCTAGCAAATACATTACCAGATTTAGGTGATCTTAGAAACGAGCTAGTCCAATTCATAAAAGGAGTTTATCAAGTCTATGTTGATCAAGATTTTGCTTTCTTGGAAATAAATCCTTTTGCAGTCACAGAGGATAAAACAATTGTACCCTTGGATTTAAAGGCAAAACTTGATGATACTGCAAGTTTTCAACATGTAGACACTTGGGGAAATCCAGATAAACCAATTGAATTTCCTAGAGCCTTTGGTCAAGAATTATCTATGGAAGAGCAATTTATAGCTGACTTAGATGAGAAAACAGGAGCTTCATTAAAGTTTACCATCTTAAATAGAGACGCACGAGTGTGGACAATGGTAGCTGGGGGCGGTGGATCAGTTATATATACAGATACCATCGCTGATATGGGATTTGCTAAAGAATTAGGAAATTACGGAGAATACTCGGGGAATCCAAATCGTGAGCATACAGAACTATACGCGCAAACGGTTATTGATGTTCTAACAGAGAAACCTGATCCTCAGGGACGACCGAAGATTTTACTTATAGGAGGTGGGATTGCGAATTTCACTGATGTAAAAGCAACCTTCATGGGTATTGTAGCTGCTTTACGTAAATCTGCGGAAAAGCTACGTAAGACGAATGTAAAAATCTACGTCCGACGAGGAGGCCCAAATGAAAAAGAAGGCTTAAAACTAATGAAGGACGTTGGTGAAGAAATCGGGGTTCCTATTGAAGTTTTTGATAGATATACGCACATGACTAAGATCGTTCCACTATCACTTAAAGGAGACAGTTAAAGGAGGTCTATGGATGACATCAGAACTATTTAATCGAAACACTAAAGCGATTATTTATGGATTTCAACGTAATGCTATTCAAAGAATGCTTGATTTCGACTTTGTATGTAAGAGAGATACTCCTTCCGTTGCAGCAATAATTAGACCAAGTCAAGCAGGAGCCATAGGTTATCACAAAGTATTTTGGGGTGGAACAGAGATCGTAATTCCAATTTATCGAAAGCTTGATCTTGCTGTTAAAAGACATCCTGATGCAGATGTTCTCATCAACTTTTCCTCATTCCGCTCTGCATATCCAACAACAATGGAAGCATTGAATTACGACTCAATAAAGACGGTAGCTGTAATAGCAGAGGGAATTCCTGAACGTAGAAGCCGTGAAATGAATAAATTAGCAAGAAGTAAAGGTAAAGTGATAATCGGCCCTGCTACAGTTGGTGGAATACAAGCAGGGGCATTTAAAATTGGTAACACAGCTGGAACAATAGAAAACGTTGTTTTATCAAAACTTTATCGACCTGGAAGCGTTGGATTTGTATCAAAAAGTGGAGGAATGAGTAATGAAATGAACTTTGCGATATCGCAAAACTCCGATGGTATCTATGAAGGAATTGCTATCGGGGGTGATCGTTATGCTGGATCATCATTACTTGACCATCTACTCCGGTATGAAGCTAATCCTAAAATAAAGATGATGGTATCTCTTGGCGAGGTTGGTGGAACTGGAGAAATGGATATTGTAGATGCAGTGAAAGACGGCCGTCTCACGAAACCCCTCGTCATGTGGTGTATTGGAACAGCTGCAAGCCTCCTTCCATCAGGATTGCAATTTGGCCATGCTGGTGCAATGGCTGGTAGTGAAATGGAAACAGCAAGTGCAAAGAATAAAGCTCTTGCAGAAGTAGGAGTAATAGTCCCTGAATCTTACGATGATTTTGGTGATAAGATCAAAGAAACTTTTGAAAAACTTAAAGCTGAAGGCAAAATTGACACAATAGAAGAGTTTGAACCTCCCAAATTACCAATGGATTATGCCCAAGCTTCTAGACTAGGAATTGTAAGAAAACCAACCGATGTTGTATGCACAATCAGCGATGAACGGGGAGACGTTCCAATGTTCTCAGGAGTTGGTCTTGATACAATAGTAGAGCAAAATAAAACTCTTGGCTATACTATAGGTCTTCTATGGTTTAAAAGAGAATTACCGAAGTTTGCTCAAGATTATATTGAAATTGTTGTCAAACTAACGTCAGATCACGGCCCAGCAGTCTCAGGAGCTCATAATGCTATTGTTACTGCTCGCGCTGGACGAGATCTAATGTCGTCACTTGCTACTGGAATTCTTACAATAGGACCTCGCTTTGGTGGTGCGATTTCTGATGCGGCGAAATATATGAAAATGGCTCTAGAAAAGAATATGACCCCTCTAGAATTCGTTGACCATATGAAAAACGTTGTTGGAATCAATATTCCTGGTATTGGGCATAGAATTAAATCTGTTCAAAACCCTGATGTACGAGTGAAACTGTTAAAAGAGTTTGTTCTTAGGAATTTTGAAAAACATCCATATCTCGATTTTGCTTTAGAAGTTGAAAAAATTACGACCGCTAAGCGAAATAATTTGATTCTTAACGTTGATGGTTGTATCGGAATATGTTTCATGGATCTCTTAGAGAACTTGGACTTTACAGAGGAAGAGAAAAATGACGTTGTTGAAAGTGAAGTTTTAAACGGTCTATTTGTACTCGGCCGATCTATAGGAATGATGGGTCACATCTTTGATCAGAAGAGACAAAGAGCTGCATTATATCGCCAACCTTGGGATCAGATACTCTTTGCAGATTGAATCCTCCCCTTTTTTTAAGTTCAAATAAATTCAAAATAACAATTAAGGTGAAAAATATTGTCTGAAGAAAATATCAAAAATGCACTTGAACATTTTGAGAACCTTGTTCGCGAACAACTAGAACGCGTAGAAAGAATGAAAAAAGAACCAGATTGGACTGATTTCAGCACATTAAAACCAATTATCATTGGTGCCTGCGGTGGAGATGGTATTGGTCCGAAAATAACTGAACATGCAGTTACCATTCTAAATTTCCTCTTAGAAGATGAGATCAAATCAGGAAAGATTGAGATCCGGAATATTGCCGGTTTGACAATTGAAAATAGAGCAAAAGTGATGAAAGCAATTCCTGATGATGTTTTAGAGGAACTTAAAAAATGTCATGTTATATTGAAAGGCCCAACGACCACACCCTGGAAAGGAAACAAATATGGCTGGCCAAACATTGAATCTGCCAACGTAGCAATGCGTCGGGAATTAGATCTTTTCGCCAACGTTCGACCTGTTCGTGTACCCGAAAAGAATATCGATTGGATGTTTTATCGTGAGAACACAGAAGGAGCATACATTCTCGGCTCAAAGGGTGTTGAAGTCACAGATGATCTAGCTGTAGATTTCAAAGTAATTACCAATCAAGGCTCAGATCGGATCATCAGAGCAGCATTTGAGTATGCAAAAAAGAACAATATCAATAAAGTCACGGTGGTCACTAAAGCTAATGTTGT
>JBHLPG010000160.1:0-8838 GCA_048939725.1 Promethearchaeota archaeon
AGGATCCAAACCATTTTCTAATTCAATCCCATCTTCTATATCATCATTATCTGTATCTGGATCAAGAGGATCTGTTGATTCACGAAATTCCTTCATATTGTTGAGTCCATCATTATCAGGATCACTATTTGGTTCAGTTACAACCAGAGCACGTGTAAGTGAAATAATCTCCCCTGTAGATTGAAATTTTGACATAAATCCATCTTTCTCACCACCAAATGAAAATCTAAAAGGAGTATTATATGATTCCAAATCAGGTGAGGCAGTATTACCTACAATGAGAAGATTATTCTCGTTATCGATTATTACTTCTGCTCCAGCATCATCATTCTCTCCACCAATGTAGGTACTCCACACCACTTCTCCAGAAGTAGTTAATTTTGTTAAAAACGCATCTCCAAATATTGATCCCTTACCAAAAGTGATGTCATAAGCGCTCTCAGTTGTAAGATAATCATCTGATTTCGTACGTCCCGTTATATAAACACTATTCAAACTATCAATAGCTACAGAATAACCTATATCATCATTTTTCCCTCCCAAATAAGTACTCCATAGTAAAGAACCAGTAGAACTAAATTTTGAAAGAAAAATATCATAACCATCATTTTTCGTTTCACTAAAAGCGTTTTTTGTAGGAAAATTAGGGGAATATGTACCACCAGTAATGAGAATATGATCATTATTGTCAACTGTAACACTGTGACCATTTTCCATCCTACTTCCTCCTACAAAAGTACTCCAAAGTGGAAAGCCAGTAGAATTAAATTTTGAAAGAAAAATATCTCCTCCTCCTCCGTAGGTTCTATTGAAAGCATTTTCAGTTGTCGGGAAATCATCTGATTCAGTTGAACTAGAAATAATGATGTTATCATTGCTATCAATCACCACGTCGATTTCATTTAGCTGCTCTGGAAAAACCACTAATGGATGAGTAGGATAGTCAACAGATGATCCCCCCAGATAAGTACTCCAAATGAGAGAGCCATTTTCATTAATTTTTGTGACAAACACGTCGTCATCTCCATTTGGTTGGGGATCATAACAGTCACTACTGATATTAAAATCATAAGAACCTGAATCCACCGAACCAACAATAATAAGATTATTTTGACTATCAATAGCAAGACTCGTTATACCTGAATCATATCCAGACCCTCCAAGACAGGTACTCCACATCATTGTTCCTGATGGTTCAAACTTAGTAACAAAGAGATTAGATTCACTAGATATTTGGGGAGGTCTTCTAATCGCCCCTGGTGTTGTATTAAAATCTGTTGACCAGGTAACGCCAGCTATAATTATATTATCTTTGTTATCAACTGCTATATCAGTTCCAATGTCATTAAAGCGTCCATCGAGATATGTAGTCCAACTGAAATCCCCATTAGAGGAAAATTTCGAAACATAGACATCTAAGTCAGTTTCTTTTCGATAACAGCTGCCAGTCACTAGGATATTTGCAGAACTATCCAGTGCAATACTGTATACCAAATCCTCATTAAGAAATTCCTCAATAAAAATCTTTTTGTTTTGAATTTGACGTGATTCTTGAGTACTTTGGTCATTCTTAGAACTATTTTCTAATAGAATAGACAAATCGTAAAGATGACCCGGTTTTTGTTTATAAACAACTATATAAATTGTAATGGGAAAGCTAATGAATATCACAATCATGATTGATAGGATTTTTTGAGTCATCTAAGTTCATTGCCATTATTTATAACTAAGTGTGAAAACAGAGCATCTTAACATGAGATCATATTTTTATCGAGGACGTTTACGACGAGTCACAACTTTATAGATTCCAAATGAAGTCATACTAGCAATTAAAATCACTAATTCAAAGGAGGAATTTGGTTCAGAAGTTGTTAGTGTTGTTGACTTTGTAGATGTAGGGGGTGGCGGTGGGTATTTGTACCCTGCTTTTGTGAGTCGATCCTTTGCCTTAGCTATATCATACTCATAAGGTTCGAGAAAATCATCAAAACCCAAACAGAAGGGATCAACATCAGTAATACCAGGTATTCCAACTCCTAAAAGAATCTTGTCAATGATCCGTTGCCTAGGGATAACATGACTAATTGCCTGACGAACATACTTAGCTGCTTCCCCCGCACGTGAGGGATATGCAGCTCCTAAAGGCGTTTCCACCCCTGTACCTAGAATAGGATGATACAAGTTAGGAAAAGCATCTTCTATTGGTGTATCCACCTGGAGGGGGACTAAATTTCCATTAGGAAGAAAATGATATGTAAGTCCTTGAGTTTTGTTACGATTCCCAATAATATTTCTTTCTAAGATATGTGTTTTCCCGTTTTGCAAATCAGCAATAGCTAGATCTTCTTCTTTACAATAATTTTCTACAGGATCATATTCATAAATCTCAAAATGGATTTCATTAGTTTTAACCTCACCCTTCCAATAATTATCGACAGCTTGGACTTCAACTCGAGGTTCTGTTATATTGACGAATTTATATCTATAGGGCCCTGTCCCAATACAAAATTCGTACAATTTAGTCACATTAGCTGCTAACACTGCATCAAAGTTATAATTAGCAACAGTTGGGTGAGTGTGATTCCCCCAGATGTGAATTGGTAGGATTCCATAATCAAAAAATTCAAGAGCATAAGGAAACGCCTCTAACTCCTCTGTGAAATTAAACTGAACAGTAAAATCATCTATGACTCTAATTGATTCATTAGAACCAAAAAAATAGTTGAACACCCAATATGAAGAAGAACCATAGCTTGGGGTTAAAATCAACCGATAAGTTTCCACAACGTCATGACTTGTTAGTTGATGTCCATCGGCAAAGAAAACATCATCTCGTATTTTAATAGTTGCTAATTTATTGTTATCACTCCACATAGGCATTTCTTGCGCTATTAATGGAACCCAATTAAAATTATCGGTTTGATTTCGTTCATAGAGCCCTTGCCATATCATAGAAGGAGTTACACTGAAAAACATCATTCCTAATCTTTGAAAAAGAGTTTCCCATTGTATATTAGTGTAAGGACCATAATCTATCCTTCCATATACGATAGGATCATGTCCCTCAAAACCGAAGTCAGCCCAACCACTCCGCATTCTATAGAGTTGGATAGCTAAAACATCTTCATATGATATATCCCAGCTCGGATTGTAAGCCCAAATTCCAGCGGGGTAAAGAATTGCAATCCCTGGTTGATCCTCATAAAGAGTTGCCTGAATTTGTTTGAGCGTCTCCAATCGCTCAGTATCATTGAATGTTGAATGATATTTAGGACATAACTCATCCATGATTGGTGATTGATAGCCAGAAATTATGTCAGGATAATACCATTGATTAGGATCCCACTGTAGAGTTGGCCCGTACCATGGCCCATCAATGAGAATATCATAACCTCCTTCATCGTATGTTGGAACTGTTCCTGTTTCTGGATTAAACACTAACCGTACGTTAATAACTTCTCTAGGCGCTATATCATGATATTTTACACCAATACCGATCTTGGGTAATTCTTGTTCTATTACCTGTGCCCATTCAATACGTTTATTATAATTATCAGGGGTAAGGAGAGTAATATTAAAGAAGGGAGTAATAGTATTATCAATTGATTGTTTAGTATTCATCTCAGCCTGTATTGATAGATTTAATGAAGAAGAAAAGAATAGGAGTGAAATTGATAAAATCAGCAAGAAAAGTTGAATAGCTTTCATAGTCTTTCTTAGGTATCTTGATAACTTATAAAGATTACATCTTTTTTATGAAATAACCGTTCCCCCTGTATTTCATATAGAAAGACATATCAGATGTCTTTCAACAATTAAGTTTGTGATTCCATGGAGCTCAGGCAATTTGGGAAGACAGGGCACAAAGCCTCGGTGCTGACCTTGGGTGGATGTGCTTTAGGGTGGTTACATGAAGAAGATTCTAAAACAGCTCAAAAAAGAGCCGATAAAGCGATTGAGAGCGCTATTGCTCAAGGTGTGAATATCATTGATGTAGCCCCTTCCTATGGGGAAGCAGAAGTCAGACTCCACCCATGGATACAAAAAATCCGTAAAAAAGTCTTTCTCGCAGAGAAAACAATGGAACGAACGAAAGAGGGGGCTTGGAATGAACTATATCGGTCGTTAGAGCGATTAGGGACCTCATACTTTGATTTATATCAATTCCATGCAGTTTCGACAATGGAGGAATGGGAGCAAATTATCGGGAAAGATGGCGCCATGGAAGCTTTCAAAGAAGCTAGAGAGACAGATCTCATAAAAAATGTAGGGATTACGTGTCATAGTGACATGAATATTGTAATGAAAGCGCTGAATTCTGGGGAGCAGTTTGATACAATTTTAATCCCTGTCTATGTCGCTGCGAGGGCTCACCCACACCCAACTAATGATTTTCGACCAGTTCTCGAGCTGGCACAAGAGAAAGACATAGGGGTCATAGCAATCAAAGCGATTTCCCGAAGGAGATGGAACTTCGCAAAGAAATATGGAACCTGGTACCAACCTTTAGATGAACAGGCCTGGGTAGATACCGCTGTGGGATTTACACTGTCTCAAGAGGGGATTACCACGTATTCCCTACCCTGTGATCTACGATTATGGCCATTAGTGCTAGAAGCCGCAGAGAAATTTCGAAAATTAGCGAAAACAGAGCAGGAAGAGATAATCCAACGGGCGAAAACAGAGAATTTCAAGCCATTATTTCCAGAATAATTATGGATGTAATTTCCTAATCTTTTTATTAACTGATTTTTATCTAGAATCATAATAAATCAATACTGTTTCGTGTTCCTAAGTGAGAGAGATCATCTAGAATGGGACCAACTATAATTAGTTACTTCGGGATCACGGTTTTTTTACTTGAATTAGTGGTAAGTGGTTTTATTTTTTATAAGCTAAGTTTAAGATGGAGAGAAACAAGGATAACCGTTGTATCATTACTGGCTGGGGTCTATCTCCTGTTTATTTCTTTCGTCTTAATTGAATCCGTATTTTTTCTGTTCAATTTCAACGATCCAGTCGCTTTTTACTTACAAGAACGGAATGTCTTTGTTTGGTTATTCCCATTCTTTGGGGGAATTTCTGGGGGTTTTTTCATGATGTTCATCGATTATTTCGAAAACGAAAGGATCAATCCGATACATGGTTTTATTTATGGGATTTTCCTTGGAGCTTTCATTCTGAACGTCATGTATCAGGTAGTCGCCCCAGACCTTTTTCCCTTAAATCCAATAGAAACAAACACATTTTATTTTGTAATCATTAATTTCCTCTTTTCTACAAACTTTCCCGCCTCTTATTTTGTCATATTCGTAATAGTTGTCACATTAGGAGCACTGAGGAGAATTAAACGTAGTAGTGAAGACGAACACCAGAGGAGACAGGTTACATTGATGCAATGGTCAATTATTCTTTACTATCTCGTCACACTGGTTGTTATTGCTGGAGCTTACCAGCTAGAAGAACTACTAGACCCGAATTTAGTTGTTGTCTTGAAGCACATTGCTCCACATATTAATGTGATTCTTGGGGGAATCATGATTTATCAAGCGTATGTAAAAGCACCAGTTGGTTTTCTACAATTTCACAATATTGAGAAGTTATTAGCTATCAATAAATCAGGATTATTGTTATTCTCTTATGATTTTTCATTACCTAAAAAAGTGGATCCATCAAGAGAGAAAGATGTATTATTATCTGGGGGAATTCACGCGATTCTTAGCTTATTTACAGAAATGATTCATGCTGAAAAAATCCGAATGATTCAGTTCCAGGACAGAAAAATAATGCTGTCTCAGAACGAAAATTTTATTGTCTTTCTCCTTGTAGATCGAATCTCAAGTTTTCTTTGGAGCGCCTTGGATTCATTTGCAACTATGTTTAACCTAAAGTATGGGCTTGAGGATCAGGAATATGCAGTTGTCACAAAAAACGTTTTTGATGATGCAGAAACTTTACTTAAGATCGCTTTTGGACGGCAATAAACAGGGCAATCTCAATCGAAAAGTAGATCCAAGACCTCGGCCTTTACTGAATGCCGTGAGAGTTCCTCCGTGAGCTTCAGTAATGAACCGCGATAAGAACAATCCAACACCTGTACCTTGGACAGTATATTCGGTGGGGATAGAAACAAATAACTCAAAGATTCTATCTAGATTTTGAGGCTCTATTCCAGCGCCATTATCAGAGATTTCAATTAAAACCTCATTAGATATAATCCTCGAGTTAATACTTATTTTTCGGGTGTTTTTAGGAGTATTCTCTATAGCATTTTGCATTAAATTACTTAAGACTTGGAGTAACCGTACAGGATCTCCTTTAATTTTTATAAGGACCTCATTAAAAGCTGTTGAGTATTCTAATTGTTCTTTTAGAATAACCTTGTAAGAACCAATGAATTCATCTAATAGATCATTTAAAATGATATTTTCATATCGCAATTGAAAACCCCCTCTTTCAATCATCATTGTGTCCTTTACATCTGAAATCAATCTCTCAAGACGTTGTACATTCTTGTTGATTTTTTGAAGAGGAAAGAGGAATTTGTCACTTTGCTCTAATCCAATATCGTTAAGAAATGATTCAAGAAGCTCCGTATAACCACGAATGATCGTTGTTGGAGTCCGTAATTCATGTGCTGTCATTGACATGAAACTAGAGCGCCTTTCTTCTAATTCTCGTTTAGTAGTTATATCCGTGATGACTGCGAATGCACCTATAATATTTGATCCCTCCTCAAAGGCATGCGCTGCAATTCGAGTAGTTATTTTTGTACCATTTTTTCTAACGAATTTTAGTTCATATTCATCTATAAGTACTTTCCCCAGAAAACGTTCAGAAACTTTTTTTTCGAATACAAAGATTGAAGAGGGATCTAAAAACTCTTCTAATGGATGATTCAGCATTTCATCTTCGCTATATCCAAGCATTTTTTCTAAAGCTGGATTTACCAATATAATTGACTTAGTTAGATCAATTACACATATTCCTTCAGTCATTGTTGTGATAAGTGTCTTATATTTCTGTTCACTCTTTTTTAATGCCTCCTCGATCTTTTTACGACCTGTAATATCTTGAATGGTCCCATAGACACTTCTCTTTCTCTCATCTTGTATCTTCTTAATATCTGCGAGGAGCCAATGAACATCCCCATTTTTATCTATAATACGATATTCTCTTTGAGTAGAGTCATTCGATGACAAATGAAAATCTGTCACATCAATAGTAATTCGTTGAGAATCCTCTGGATGGATTAATTCCTTGAATTTAACTTTCCCAGAAACAAAGTCCTCTTCAGTAAACCCTGTAATCTCTTCTACATTCCCGTGAAAAAAATCTAACGAATAATCTTCATAACCCTTGAAAGCAATACCTTGAAAATTCTCAACAAAAGACCTATACTTCTCCTCGCTTTCTTTCAGGGCCTTTTCTGCTTTCTTTTGCTCAGTAATATCCCTTAATACACCAACCAACTTAAAATCATTATTTATTGGGATTAGTTTTCCTGAAATCGCAACAGGGACATAATACCCATCCTTATGTATTATCCTATACTCACAATTTACTTGTTTCCCTTTTACAGCTTCATGCATTGCTTTCATGGGTATTTCGACATCATCGGGATGAATGAAATCAAATCTATCTTGATAAATACTCTTTCCAATAATTTCCTTAGGTTGCCGTCCTGAAAGAGAAGGAAGCTGTGGACTGACATAAATAAACCTTCCTTTAGAATCTAACTCTATAACAACATCTGAGATATTCTTCATAAGATCACGGTAATTCTCCTCACTTTCCTGCAGAGCTTGTTCTACTCGCTTTCGATCTGAGATGTTTAGTGCTAAGAGGATACCAGCTATTATCTCTCCTTTGTTATTTAGTACTGGTGAAGCACTCGCGAGTATCCATTGATCTTTACCATCAGCTCTTTTAATTCTCATTTCAGTGGTATCTATTGTTTTTCCTTGAAAAATTGCTCGCATTAGGAATTTTTCTTCATCAGATAACTCCGTTCCATCTGAAAGGAATATTTTATAGGGCCTATTTTTGTCCTTATACGTCTTTATTAGTGTTTCAGCTGACACCCCATGTATCTCTTCCATAGCTGAATTAACCATCCAGATATTTACATCAGGAGTAGCATCAGCAATCATAATACCTACTGGAGTTTGTTCAATAGCTGAAGATAATAGAGCTTGAGTTTTTTCTAATTCCGCCTTTGCTCGCTTGTAGTCAGTGATATCCGTAACGATGATCCCCATTCCATTACCAACTTTGAAAGCTTTTACAGCCAAATGAATATCACCAAGCATTGAATCGGATATTACATCCTCAAAGAATAAGGGTACACCAGTTCTTATGACATTCAGATATTCATCATATAATCTAGGTATGCGCACACTAGAATCGAAATCCCTGAGATTCTTTCCTATTAGACCTTCATCCCGAATTTCTTTAGGTATGTGCTTTAGTGCTGTTTTATTAATGGTTATTAGGTTGAGTTCGGAATCCCAGAAAGAAAATTGATCAGTTAGAGAGTCCATAAAAATTCTAAATTTTTTATCAGCCTCTTTTTTGGACTTTTCCATCTCCTGCTTTTTGGACAAAAAATTTGACTGCATTTCATGTATCAACTGCTTAAAATCCTAATTCAAAATAGAAAATATAATTATATCAAAACAGGGTTGATAGATAGATACAGAAATTATGATTAAATATTTCGAAATAGAAAAGTTTTGGGAATGTTTCATTTTTCTTTTGATAATAAGCGTGGTATTTTTAATTTAAATGTTGATCCAAAATTCCTTCCTTTACTATAAGCAGTGAGACTCCCTCCAT
>JBHLPG010000161.1:0-8666 GCA_048939725.1 Promethearchaeota archaeon
AAGAAGTGAAAAAAATTGGTAGAGCTCTAGCTGCTCCACAAATAGGTTATATGAAGCAAGTAATTTATTATGGTCTCCCAAAAAATCCTTTTATAATGGTAAATCCAGAAATTACTTTAAAAAGTAAGGAAGAATTTTGGGTTTGGGATAGTTGTTTTAGTTTTGATGTTGCTTTTTTGTGGAAATACTACGGCACAAGAGGATAACAATTAGTTACCAGGACGAAAATGGAAGCCCTCACGTGAAAGACTTTAATAATGATATGTCAGAGCTGATTCAGCACGAAACAGATCATTTACACGGGATCCTTGCGACAGATCATTTATCAGATATTAAAAGAATAATCCTGAGACAGGAATGGGAAAAAAGATTTAGAAAGTGATGATTAAGTAGACTCTGGTCCTTGTGGTTTTAAACATATTTTTATTCTTGAGATATTGAAGATCTACTCTAAATCACGATTGTACCAACGAAAATTGGCCGTGATATATCTTCAAGGGAATTCAAAAGCGAATAATGAATACGTAATGGGAAACGGTCTGTATTCTTGAGTACTTTTACATCAAGGGAAATCGTTGAAATTGGATTAATGCTTACTGGTTCAAAACTGACAGCAGTTTCAGTTCCATCTGGGAGGATTTTTACAGCAGATGATAATATAATTAGGATATCTGATTTATTATTAATTTCAAATATCCCCCTTTCATCCAAGTTTATCTCTAAGACATTTGCATATTGAAACTGGATTGCTTCTTCAATTGCTCTCATTTGCCCTTTGGAGAATTCAATCCCTTTCGTTTGTAGTAAAGGGAAGACCTCAGAAAATTGCCAATTTCTTAACTTATCATAAAGCAAAAATAATGTTTGATCACAGATTTCTGAGGGAATGTGGCAGTTAAATTTGAATGGAATACCAAGGAAACACGATAAAATAAGGAAATCTTTATTTTGGCTTTTAGAAAATAATTTACAAAATAAATTGGGTAACTCTTGTCGTGAAGTGGTTTTAAGGAGCTCCGATGGTATGCTCATTAACATGATAAAATCTCGTGTTCTCCATTGAAAATCATAGTAGATTGAAACTTTGTTCAAGAGATTAAAAACATCAATAGGCTCTATTGAATCCCCTGAATCTAACTCCTTTGCTAATTTTAGTGAAGCCCGATTTTTTAATATGAAGTCATATTCTATTTTTTTAAAAAAAGTTAGCAATCTAGTAGCAAGGGCCTCTGAGAGATCCTTATTCTGTTGAATTGAGGAAGGTAAAAAGGAATAAAGAGAGTAGTAATAAAAGATTACCTCTGAATTTGAGCTCTGGTATGGGATTCTGATGAAATCTTGTGTGAAATTCGTACCGAGTATTCCATCAGCCTCATTGAGTATCCTTTTTATCAGTGGACGTTGACGCCACTGACTTTTAGGAATTCTTAATTTTTTAGCTAATTGAATCCAGATCTGCTTAAATTTTCTATCAATCTGGTAATTTTGCTGAGCAGGAGTAAGTTTCTTTTCAAGGGGAGGATAACGGGCAATTTTTTTTGATTTCGAATGTAGATCCTTTGAAACCTCCTCAAAAGAGGAAAAATAAGACTGGCCATGAAGCATGTGTCCTTCTGATTCAAAAATGTAGAGACGAATCTCCTTTTTAGAATATATTATTGCCATGTAGGAGAGACCCGCATCAGTATTGATAACCATGCTAGGTACACTAGGTAATCCTTTCTTGAGTACAACATGTCTCTTTATGCGTCGTAACTCTCCCCAATCCGCACCCTTCTCTTTCACCTCTCGTCGCACAAATTTCATCAGTTCTTTTTTAACTTCTCGATGTACCATCAACAAGTTTGATGATTTCAAGTATTTAAATTTCTTGATATACAATTACGATTAATAAACAGATAATTCATTGTTAAAATGATTAGAAATAAAGGAAACTTCTTGTTGATAAAAGAATAATTCTAAGTCATATTCATTAATAAAAAAATTAGAAATTTGTTATTTAAACCAAAAGATGTGAAATTACGTGGAAGAAACAAAAAAAATGTTAAGAAAATTGATTGATAGATTGGCTAGGTTAAAACAATACTTTTTACGAGGTCACAACTCCTGGTTTGCTCTTGCTTTTTCTTTACTAAATTTTACCCTGATCTTTTATAACCTGTTATTCAAAAACCTCTTTTTTATACCTGAGATTCTAAAATCATACTTGATTTTTTTTATGATCTTTAGTAGTATATATTTTCCGTTAACTATTATCCTTGGATGGTTAGATTTTAAGAAGGGTACTTATAAAGCTGAACAGGCATTGGCTTTGGAAATTTCTCCTATCTGGAACCAGGTCTTTACGAAACTAACTAACCTTGAAAAAGCAAACGAAATTTTAATCTCAGAAATTCAAAAAATGCAAAAGGAATAGATTCGTTTTACCGGAAGAATCTTTTTCAATACACTTAACAAATATCATTACTACATATGACAAAACTGCAAGTACAATTATTTGGCCAATTAGGCGCGAATCTTGGTCCTGATATCGAATTAAGATTTACGGAGAAAGAACCAACGCTCCGTGAGGTCATTAAAACCTTGATCAAAAAGGATCCTCAATTGGTATCTTTATTAAGAGGAAACAATCTGAAACATGGTATTATTCTCTTAGTTAATGGTCATATTGTTGACAAATCAGAATGGGGCTTGGATAAGAACCTAAGTACTCATGACCGTATCATTATAGATCAACTGGGATTTCTCCCAATTGTGGGTGGAGGTTGTGTAGAAGAAAGGAGAACTGAACCATGGGAAAATATGTAGGACAATCAGTTCCACGAAAAGACGCTATTGAAAAAGTGTCTGGTACCGCTGTTTATACTTTTGATATAGACAATATTCCAAACCTGCTTTACTGTAAATTCGTGACTTCTCCGCATGCTCATGCCCGAATTGTCTCAATTGATACATCAGAGGCAGAGAAGTTAGATGGTGTATCAGCGGTTGTAACTGGTAAAAACTGGCCTGTAAAAATAGGATTATATGCAGGAGACCGGGATATTCTAGCTGTGGAGAAGGTTGTTTGGATTGGCCAGCCTGTAGTTGCTGTAGCGGCAGAATCTGAAAGAATAGCTAGCGATGCTTTAGAACTTATTCAGATTGACTATGAAGTTCTTCCTTCTGTACTTGATCCTATTGAGGCAAAAAACTCATCAAAAATCTTAGTTCATGAGAAAATGGATGAATACGAACATTCACCAGCCTTTAATCCTATTCCAGGAACTAATATTGCTAATCTTTTCAAATTACGGAAAGGGGATATTGAACAGGGATTCAGTGAAGCCGATTTAGTCATTGAAAACACGTACACCATGCCCCAAATAGCCCATGTATACCTAGAGCCACTTGTTTCAATTGGTCACTATCGAACGGATGGTACCATTGAAGTATGGTCATCAGCACAATCACCTTTCACTGTGAGATATTTGCTCGGAGTTACATTTGGTGTAAGTATCTCAAACATCATTGTACACGCACCCTTTATCGGAGGAGGTTTTGGAGGAAAAGCAGGTCTTAATTTCGAACCTTTAGTCGTTTTACTTTCACGTAAGGCAGGTAATCGTCCAGTGAAACTTCAATTAACTCGTGAGGAGAATTTTCGAAGCGCTCCTATAAGAGTTGGGATGGTTGCTTACGTGAAAACAGGTGTGAAAACAACAGGTAAAATAGTGGCTGAAGAACTTGAATATATTTGGGACTCAGGAGCATGTGCAGATTACGCGGTTAATGTAGGACGTGCAGGGGGTTATGTATCAATAGGACCTTATGATATCGATAATATAAAATCAAATTCTTACACCATTTATACGAATAAACCATATGCAACTGCTTTTCGGGGTTTTGGTCATATGGAACTTCATTGGGCGATAGAGAGACAGCGTGATGACATAGCAAAAAAACTAAAGATTGATCCTATTGAATTTAGAAAAATCAATACACTAAAACCAGGGAAATCAATTACTGCAAACCAAGAACGTCTTAGGGAGGATGCTGGAAATCTAGATCAATGTCTTGATAAAGTTTGGACTGATCTAAAAACTAAGCATGATCAATCTCCAATCGAAAAACCGTGGTTATTCCGTGGAATCGGGATTGCAGGATTTATGAAGGGCCCAGCTCAACCTCCTAATAGTGCAGCATCAGCTTATATCAAGTTTAACGAAGATGGAGGGATCATTGTGTCTGTTGGAACCTCAGAAATGGGGCAAGGTACGATTACGAGCCTCGCTCAAATTGCAGCCGAAGAACTCGGACTTCCAATTGAAAAAGTGAAGATTAGGGGTGATCGTGATACAGATAGAGATGCCTATACTTGGCAAACTGTCGGATCTCGTTCTCTGTTCATGGATGGAAATGCTGTAAGAGAAGCCTGCAAAGATGCCAAAAAACAAATTTTTGATGTTGCAAGTCAAGTATTACGTGTTCCTTCAAAAGATTTAATGTTAGAAAATGAGTTAATTTTTCCAAAAGAGGATAAACTAAATCATTTGAGCATAGCTGAAGTTGCCTTAGGATACATGTACCCCTCTGGTGAATCAATTGGTGGGCCCATAATTGGGAGAGGAAAATACATTGCTAAGATGACAATGCTAGATCCAGAAACAGGTGCCGGAAAACCAGCTATCTTTGATACTTTTGGTGCCCAGGGAGTAGAAATTGAAGTTAATGCTCTAACAGGGGAGATTAACATCAAACGCCTCGTTTCGGCTTTTGATATTGGGAAAGCTATTAATCCTGGATTATGTGAAAGTCAAGTAATAGGGGGAGGTGTAATGGCGTTATCTATTGCTATGAATGAGCAGCTCCAATATGATGGTGAGGGCCAGCTTCTAAATCCGAATCTTGTTGACTATGTTATAGCCAGATCAGGGGATATTCCGAAAGAATTTGTCTCCTATATTATAGAAAATCCACAAGAAGACGGACCTTATGGCGCAAGAGGAATTGGTGAATTGACAATGCTGGGAGTTCCTGCTGCAATTGGAAATGCTATTTTTAACGCGATTGATGTCCAAATAAATGATTTACCTCTCACCCCACAGAGGATTTGGTCTGAAATCCAACAACAACGACCAGAACTCTTGATATCATTAAAAAAGAAGATCTTGGAGGATTAATGATGACTGAAACAATTTCTCGCATGAATCTTCCCAAATTCAAGGTAATAATTCCTAATTCAATTGAAGAAGCGTTAGAGCTACTTCATTCTCACCAAAGCGATTGTAAAATATTTTCTGGCGGAACAGATCTGTTGGTAGAGCTCAGACATCGCTTAATACAACCAAGTATTATCATTGATATAAAGAACATTGAAGAATTAAGAAAACTTGAGTTCACTAATGAAGGATTACAAATTGGTGCAGCAGTCCCTATTTCTGAAGTTCTAAAGCTTTCTCAGTTAGAAATACATTATACTGCACTGTATCAAGCCCTTAGTGACATGTGTGATGAAATATTACGAATGAGGGCAACGATAGCAGGGAATATTGCAACCGCTTCTCCTGCTGCTGATTCCGCAGGTCCATTATATGTACATCAAGCAATTGTTGAGGTTCGGTCTCAATCTAGAGGGAGTAGATTAATCCCAATTGCTGAATTTTTCAAAGGAGTTAAAAAAAGCAATCTTGCTCCTGATGAGCTCATAGTTTCCATAAAAATTCCCTCTCCTTCTACGAGTTCTAAATCAGCTTTCATGAAGATGAAGCGGTGTAAGGAAGATTTGGCTTTAGTTGGAATTGCAGGTGCTCATAACCCGCAAAAAACTTACTTAGCTTTCACAGCTGTTGCTCCTACGCCGATATTTCTTGATATTTCCCCTTTTAACATCAAAGGAAAAATCACTGATGATCTATTTCAATCAATTTGGAATAAGGCCGTATCAAAAATCAGTCCAATTTCTGATGTACGTTCAAGTAAAGCCTACCGTATACATATAGCTGAAATATTAACTAAATTAATCCTTAAGGAGATAGTGTTATGAAAATGCAGCTATCAATTCGAGTAAATGGGCTAAGCTATATTATCCTAGTTGAACCTAATGAAACTCTTCTTGACGTATTACGTAATCATTTGAACATCATATCCATAAAGGCAGCATGCTGGCAAGGTGATTGTGGACTTTGTACTATTCTACTTGATGGAAAACCAGTTAAATCTTGCCTAGTACTAGCATATGAGGCTAATCAGAAAGAAATAACAACCGTGGAAGGTTTATCAAAAGAAGGTAAGCTTTCCAAATTACAGGAAGCCTTTATTCAGAATGGAGCAGTACAGTGTGGCTTTTGTACATCAGCATTTCTCCTCATGGGTCATTATATCTTAATGCAAGGTAAATCACTTGAACGGGAGGAAGTTGAGCATTTATTGAATGGAATTATTTGCAGATGCACAGGATATAAGCAGATCGTTGATTCAATACTCGCGGTTAATTCTAATTTTGTATAATTGCCCAAATATAATTAAAATGTTTCTTTTGAAAAACAAAATATAAATGCTGGTATATTGTTGAAAATAAAATCTGAATGTCTACATTGCTTATTCTTCCGTGCAAAAAAACAAGTAGAAAGGTTAACGATGGATGAGGATCTTCGATATAAAGCTCTTACAGGTATTATCCAAATTATTGCAGAACATGTTAATCCAAATGCTACAAATAAAATCAATCATTCTCTTCTTCTGTGTCCCAGCTATATTGGTACTAAAAGAGACAGATTTCTCCAAAATTTCCTCCAAGTAGAGGACACTTATGAGCAGGAAAAAATAAAACTAAAAGCTCAAACGAAAAATCTTTGGGATATGATTCAAAGGAAGACAAGTATCATAGATGACCAAGATCAGAAGTTAAAACTGGCTTTAGCAATAGCCACTACTGCTAATATCATTGAGTACGATCTTTTAAGTCAAGAAAGCGATTATAATCTGGAAAATTTAGAAAATATAATTAATGATGCAGAAACAAATTGGGATCCTCTTTCTATTGAGTTACTCCCAAACTTAATCTCTGAGATCTTAGAAGCAAAGGATATTCTCTATTTAACTGATAATGTTGGAGAAGTTGTATTTGATGCTCAAGTAATAGATATTCTTTTTCAGCTAGATAAAGAAATAACTGTTGCAGGTAAAAGTAAACCAATTTTAAATGATGCTACTATTAAAGATTTACAGGACCTTTGGGCAGAATTAAGTATTCTAAGATCTCCCAATATTCTATCTATTGGCACAAATTCTGTTGGATTGTTATTAGATGAAATCTCGAAGGAGTTTCAGGAAATATTAAGAAAAAGTGATTTAATAATTGCTAAAGGTATGGGACATTTTGAAACTCTACCTGAATACAAATGGAACCAATCAGTTTGGTGTCTCTTTCGTGCGAAATGTGAAGCTGTAGCAATAGAGGCAAAATCCCAACTTGGTAAGAACTGTATCCGAAAGATTTCATAAAGCAGGATAAGTTTTAATGCCCTCTCTAAAGAAAAAAAGACCCTTAGCTTCTTCAGCAACTATTGCTGCAGCAGCATTCAATCTTCCAGTTATGGTTATTGCTGGAATAATTATTGGGTACCTCTTATCAATAAATCAGGCTTCCCCCTTCCGAGAACTAATATTGATTGGAAGTCCTATCATTTTTTTTGTCATAGCAATAATTGAGCTTTACTACGCGGTGAATAAGCAACAATTACAACATTCACGTAGGAAATCGTCGTTTAGTGACTTAGCTAGGCTCATCACGAAAGAGGAAGGGGAAGAGGAATAATGTTCAATGAATTATTCTCTTTATCATTAATGTATGCTTCAAGGCTAGCCCAAGGCTTGCCCAATAGCTAGGTATAACATGAATGCAATAACGAAACCAAATACACCAATTCCTTCGATAAAGGCAATAAATATAATTGTTCGTCCAAATACTTCAGGACGCTCTGCAATTGCTCCAATAGCTGCAGAGCTGGCGGTTCCTAAGGCTAATGCGGCTCCTAATCCCGCTAAACCTATTGCTAGTCCAGCTCCAATAGCCAACCCAAAAATAGCTTGTCCAGTATCTTCTTGAGTCAGTGCTTGAGTAGTAGTAGGAGAAGCTACTACGGAAGTGGTCATAACTGCTAGACAAAGAAGGGCTAATGCTACTAAACCTATTATGAGCTGTAGTTTGATTATTTGTTTTTTCTGCTGTACGTTCATTTGTGTTTCACCAATTGTTAAAATTTCCATCATTCGTTCATTAGACTCGTTCTCGATTAAGTTAACCAGATTATTTGAAGTAAATTAATAATTCTCGGGCGAATTTTTCATCAATACCTTTCCATTTTGTCTCAAAGATTATACGTAAGTTCTCTGTTTCTTGCTGACGAAATATGATATAAGCCAAAAATATTCCGATATGGAATGGGTATCCTGCTAACATTGTAAATAATGCTTGAATAAACCATTCCTGTTGAAACTGTTCTATCTTAGCTATAGATTTTTCTTTCTCTCTGTATTCACGGTAAATTGTTTGAATCAGATCTGCATATGTTGTGGTTTGGAAAGTTTCAATAGCTTCGGTAAAGGTATAAGCCTTTAAAGCTTGGGATAATGTAGAGCCTAGTTTATAATTAATAGGAATAATTTGCGTTCTAATCTCTTTA
>JBHLPG010000162.1:0-8635 GCA_048939725.1 Promethearchaeota archaeon
CAACAAAGAAGCAACCATTCGTAAAAGGGTGGATTTTCCTGAACCATTGGGACCTAGCAGTAATATTGAGTCCCCCTCAGAAATTGTTAGGGAGAGATCATCGATTACTCTAATGCTAAGGCTTGCTTTCCAAATTCGGTAAATTTTACTTACATTTTGAATTTTAATTTCTTCACCCAATGTTTCTAATCATCCTAAACTATGGTATTATTAAGTAATTCTTCACAGGAGGTATGCTCACTTAAGAATAGAAAGAGTTTTTTCCTCAAAGGAGAATGTGGTCATAATGAGATCAAACTCTAAAGTCTTTACTCTCTTAATTATTCTCCTTTTATTCAGTCTATTTAATCCTCTCAAAGAATCTGTTCCATCGCCAAGGTCAAAACAACGCCTGATACCGTTCATTGGAATGGTTATTGATTATAAACTAAATGTATTAATTGATAAAATTATTCCAGTCATAGCAAACTGGACTGTGACTTGGGAACAATATAATAAGACTACCCCGAGTGTTTTTATATCAAATCTTACGATCCAGTCCCTTTATATTACACTATTTACCTTTAGAGATCAGGAGTCAGGAATAATAATTGAAAATATAACATCCCGTCAAGTTTTATTTGTAAATCTCACAGATACTACATTTTTACGACTATTGTATAATGTCTATTATTCTCCAAATCTGCCAAATTATTCACCATTTTATATCAACACCACAGGGATAAGTATTGGTGATCATATCAATGTCTATAGTTTTAATATGACCGTTATATCAACCAATCGGACACGTGTGGCTGATTTTGGATGGCGAAACGTTTGGATTATTCAAACAAGGGCAACTGACACTAATGTAGATCACTTTATTCGCTTAATTTATGACAACAGGACTGGAGTATTAGTGGGGGGAAGAATTGAAACACGGTGGTTTAATGGTAATGTCACTACTAGAGAATATGAAGTGGATATACTCTGTCAAAATACCAACGCACTTGAACGACATCTCATAAAAATTGAAACAAATAGAATATTGGTTATTCTGGTGAGTTGTATCCCAATTATCCCATCACTTGTCAAGATCATGCGAATGAGAGAAATTAAAGGAGGATTATAGATCTTTTTGGGTGTATGAATTAAACTTCCACTAGCTTTTCATTCTATTATCAACTTGCATTTAAAGAAATGACGGGAGGATTAGTAAAAAAAGTATGACGGATTGTGTCTTGAAAACTTTCCATAGTGAAATTGTTACCTGCTTCATCATGTATAATAAAATGAGCCTCAGAAACAAGTACTTCAAATACATCGTAAGCCATAGTAGGGTAGAAGGAATTTCCAGTGAAAGCTCCTAATGGAATAATCTGATGTGAATTGTCTGATGTTTCTCTTTCCAAATAGTAGTAAGTAGGCATTTTTTATGATCTTCCCTTGATAAGCTGATAGATAACTGATATAATTCCTCTTAATGGAGTAAGAAGAAAACATCAGATAATATCTCGAGAATATCACATACGAAATTTCCTTCAAAGTAAAAAACAAAGGAGGACGCTGAATTAATACACCATACGACTGTAAAGCATGTCAGGAAGGGACTTACGCCAAGTTCTCCAAGCAATGAGAATAGTTGACAACAAGACACAAAGACCCATGATAATAAAGAGATAAAACCACAGTTCTAATGGAACAACTGCTGGAAGATATAAATCAGGGAGAATAAAGTCATATGTTGGCTTTAATAATACGATACTCAGAGGAGCCCCTATGAGAAAACCAAAAATTCCATAAATTAGGTTTTCGATGAATATTAGTTTTAGAATCGTTCTTCTTTTAGATCCCATTGCTCGTAAAGCTAGAAATTCCATTTCACGTTCCATCATAGCAAGAGACATACTCGAAAATGTGAACAAAACGAGCGTAGCTAAACCTAATATTGCTACAAGCATTAATATTTGTAAGAACATGCTTAATAATTCCATTATCGTCTGTTTGGCCTCATTACTATCAACGTAGGCATAAGGCTGGAATTCCTCTTGAATGAGTTTTTTTATCTCTGTTTTTTGGGTTATCGATAAGGTTTCTTCAAAATCAATTACGAAGGCGGTTACATTTTCAGAGATTCCAATTTGCTGAACGTCTTGAAAATAGTATTCAATTCCTTCAATAGTCCAAAAAATAGTATTTTCTGCTATTTCACCAGTGACTCCTGCTATTTCAACACTAATATTCGATTGTAAATCAAAACTTAAGGAAATTTCATCTCCAGGGTTTTTCTCTAAATCTTTTGCCAGATTACTACCTAAAAGAATATTATTGTTGTTGATAACTTCAACTCCGACTATGACATTATAATCTCTTAATGATGAATTTTCATGAAAAGCCTGTAAGGGAATCCTTTGATCCCTAATCCAGACAGATGTATATATAAAACCTTCTACTGCAGAAATATCTGGTACATTCTCCTGAATCCACTTTTTAATTTCCATTTCTGCTATTGGTTTCGCTAAGAGTATTTTTGCGTCGTATTTTTCATAGTAGGCGTAATTTTGGTTCAGTGCATATATATAATCGAAGAATAAACTTGAAGAGACAACCAGAATAACCATGGACGCTGCCACAACTATAGCTGTAGAAAATGATCGTCTTTTATTCATAAAAACAGATCTAAGTGGTATCTTGGAGACAAGTCTTCTAAAAATTCCTATCTTACGTAACATTCGCTCCAATAGTGGTTCTGTGCCTAGTAAACTTGTTGAATAGGGAGCACGTAACGCTTCATGAGGAGTTAATTGCAAAATCGGTAAAGTGGCTAGTATAGAACATAAGAAGATTAATATCAAAGCTAAAAGAGTTATTCCAATCCAATTTATAGGATTAGAAGAAACTGTAACAATAATTAATCCAAAGACACTAACTCCTACATTGACAAGTAAAAATGTAGTGATAGTTGCTCCAATCCACCCCAATATAATACCAAATAGACCTAATATCAAACCAAAACTAATGTAATGACTAAGGATTGCGCGGTTTTCTGCGCCTAGTGCACCATACAAACCAATATGACTCCGTTGTGCCATTATCAGCTTACTTAGAGAATTATAAATTGCGATAGACCCAACAATCAACGAGAAAAGCCCAAATACAAATCCAATTTTCTCCATTGCATCAGTTCGTAACTCTAGCCAGCCTCGTTCCATTGATTCATCCCAATAGATCACGCTTTGAATTCTATCCTCACCTAATACAGAGGAAAGAACTTGATCTGCCTTTTTATTTGCCTGATTTGCCCTTTCTTGAGTTTTAACTAAAACCTCATTTATGCCAGTTAGATTAAACTTCTGATGTAGCATTTCAAGGGGCATATAGAGAATACATAATTCCCCAAAGGTTATAACATTTGTTTGTTCATCTACTACGAAAACATACTCACTATCAGCAACAAATCCTGCTATTGAAACATTTACAGTAGAATTTCTAAAGAAAATCGAGATTTCGTCCTTTAATTTTGCTTGTGCCCCCAGAAGGATAATATCTCCAAAATGCTGTTCCACTAGCACTTGATCCTCAGACAGCTCCTCACTCCCTGTCCGAAGATATAATTGATTAATCTTGGTATTTTCGAAATTTATGCCAATAAGATATGCTTTATGGATCTTATTGTTGTGAACTACTGTAGCATATTCGAAAATTCGTCCTTCTAAATCGGTTACCCCTGTTGCCTTCTTTTGAGACTCATTGAGAAGGGATTCTATTTCACTTTCAGGCATATATTCTGTTAAGCGTATCCTTAAATCAGCATTGTTGAGTTGCCGATTAGTTTCTGCTATTGATGCCATGGCTGAGTCTTTTAAATTAATCAAACCAAGACCTAATGTAAGAGCTAAAAATACTGTAAGAATAATCAAACTAGAACGGAATTTATTGAACCTGATCTCCCTAAAGATTTTTTTCGTCAGTATTTTCAATCATCCGCACCTCTGCATTAATTTACAGATGAACGATCTTCAACAGATTCAATCTGTCCATCTTGAAGATGAAATACCCGTTCTGCTTTTTTGGTAATGCTAATATCGTGAGACACAACAATATATGTCCCACCAAATTCCTCATTGAGGTCTTTCATGAGCTCTGCAATCTTCTGTCCAGTAATATAATCCAAATTTCCTGTTGGTTCATCAGCAACAATAATTTCGGGATTCTTAACGAGGGCTCGAGCTATAGCCACCCTCTGCTGTTCTCCTCCAGAAAGTTGGCTTGGAAAACGCTCAGTCTTATCCCCTAATCCAACACTAGATAATATTTCATTGGATCGGTGTTTAACATCTTTTCTATCCCCTTTAAATTCTAGTGCTAAAGCGACATTTTCCCAAGCCCGAAGAGAAGGAATGAGATTGAAGAATTGAAAGATCCAACCAACACTATTTCTACGGTATTTTCCTAGTTGGCCAGCTCCCCATTGGGTAATTTCTTCTCCCTTAACCTTTATACTACCCTTAGTTGGAGAATCAATCCCTCCGATTTGGTTAAGTAATGTAGTTTTCCCGGAACCTGATGGACCGAGAACCACAATAAATTCACCCTCATACACTTCCATTGAAATACCGCGTAAAGCGTGAACAATATGGTCTCCTAATGTAAATTCACGATGTAAATTCTTTACATTAACCATAGATTCTTTAACTGCCATTTTTAAGTCTCATTATTCCTTTTTATTTTGATCATATACTACTGAGTAAAAGTTTAATGTTTTTAACAAAAAATTTTGTGCTGGATATATCAGGGAGTTTATAAACAAATCATATGAGGAAACCTTATGCGGAAAGTTACAGTTGAATTCAGTCCTAAATTATTATCTCAATTCTTCCCAAAAGCTTTTTTTGAGTCTTGCGAACGTGTTGAAGCAAAGGCAATATTAAAATATGATTTAGGTAAGGGGGTAAAAGTTGTAGTCAGTGAAATCCAAATGAAACCAAATTTTACCATTGATGATCTATTAATCCCTCATACAGTAGATTTATCTATCCTTGATGTTAAAACGAAGAGTAAAGATGTATATGAGTGTATAATAAAAACAGAATACAGGGATGAGACCCTAGAATTTGGTAAGTGGTTTGACTTAAAGAATATCATTTTTGACCTTCCAGCATCTATCACAGAGGAAAAGTTCACATTTTCATTTATTGGTGATACAGAGTCAATAAAGGAATTATTACAACTTATTGAGACATTAGGCCATATAAAAATTAAATCTGTCCAGAATTATCCTTTTTCTGATATAGATCTTTTGGCATCTTTAACTGAACGTCAAAAAGAAATCATTTCATTAGCTAAAACAACAGGATATTATGACATACCAAGAAAAATTAGTACTGAAGACCTATCAGAAAAATTAGGTATATCAAAATCAACATTAATTGAACACATAAGAAAAGCTGAAAACAGAATTGTTTCGTCTATTTTCAGAGGTATTTAAAACTATTAATTCTGATAGAACAATAGTTAGGTAGAATTCCCACTGCATATATAGTGAATCCTAAAATCCGACTTTGTGGAGGCATCTATTTCCTTTATTTTAGTTTTAAAAGGAGGAGGTGACCCCATAAATCGGAATTACCCAATTTTTGTTTCAGCGAGTCGAATGTCCTCGCCTTTGATGGTCTTACGACCTGAATGACCAGCAATTTCGACCGCATATTTGGCGATTTCCATACCTCGCTTGGCAATAATGTCATTCAAGCTGGTAATGGCATCAGCTGAAACACGAAATGCTCCCGCATCTCTAATGAGTTTTTCGACTCTTGCGCCAGCAAAACCAGTTTTCCCTTCTGGTGCTGCTTTCTTTTTCGCTTTTGGCATTTTTAATCCCTAACTTCTCTTCAAAGAGAATCAATAAGCACGTTCATAAAAAGGATCAATCATTCTTTATAAATTTAACCTCTTGATTCTTAGAAGGGTTCAATCGTAAAAGGGGGTTCATCAGTTCTAAAAAGTTTATCTAGTATTTGAAGGAAATTTTTGTCAGTTAATTCAATTAGTCCATATCTATACAATTTTGAGAGGGGTACTGCCCCCATTACCAAACTTGAAAACCGTGCAATATCAAGTGATACTTCCGCTTCAAAATCGTCTTTGGACGATATTACAATGGGTTTTCCTTTTTGAAAATGAATAATATAGTTTCCATTATTTTTGGGTAAGAAAGTATCTTGGATAGTTAGTTTCAGCTTAATGCTTTGATCTCCAAAGCTGTGATTAGAAAGTAAGGTGAAAAACTTAACTAGATTTATCACCCGATACATTATTCCTACACCTTGGATATTTGACTCCTGAAAAATGTGAAAGATATTCTCATTACCATGGCTACGTGGTTCTTTGAGAAGATGATGGAAATCATGATCGTGAGTATTGTATACAATCTTATGAACCTGATCTTGTTGTGTGGCCAAGAATGTCAGAAGACTGAGGAGAACTTCGGGGGATTGGTAAACAAACTCCACGATGTGAATATTGTGCTGTAACCAACTACCCCCGTCTACTCGTTTCATCCGAAAAGCCAAATAACCAAGCATCTTCTCATTTTCCCAATACCCAAGAACCTTCATCCCACTAAGCATTTGCCTAAAGAAACCATTCTCCTCTGATCGTAAAATCATTCCATGAGTAGCTTTGGCATATCTATTAAAGCATTCTGAAAGGGATTTCATATCCTCAAGAGTTAAGAATGAAATATTGGATTTTTGTCCCTTTGGTAATGCCTTTGGTTCAAATTGGTATTGGTTCATCTTATTACCTAAACCATACCCCATCTTTGCATAGAAGTCTGGTCGAAATGGATATAGACATATCAGAGAATAACCCCGCTCATAGAAATGAGTATGAGCAAATTGCATCAATTCTTTTGAGACATGCTCTTTTTTATATAGAAGATCAACGCAAACTTCCCCAATCCCCCCACACTGCACAATATACCGTGAAAATAAACAAATCTCAAAGTCATAAAGGATCAGTCCCCCGAGTAATTTATCATCCTGAAAACACCCATAAAAATTCACAGTAATATTCTCATTATTGGTATTAATCCATTCCTCTTTTTTTTGTCTTCGCATTTCCTTCGTGAAATTACCTGGTACTTGTCCTGGATATGCTGCAGCCCAGATCTCTAGGAAAACGTCAAAATCTCTGTCTCTAAGCTTCCTAATTATTCTTCTAGAACTCATTTTTTTACTCTCCAAACTCTTGTTGATTATAATGTTGTTACTCCATTCTCCGTTATCATGACGAGTGGTCCATTCAAAGCTGCTGGTAAAGTTATAGCGACTGTGTTTTTCGTTTCTCCCCTTTGAAAATGATGAACGTGACCAGCAACAAGGATAGCTGGTTGATATGTGTCAACAAGCCTTCTCACTTTCTTATTACCACAGTGTGGAACCATTTTCGTATGAAATGGGTCACTACATTGGTCTGCTATTCCATATGCTGGTTCATGAGAAATTAGAACATCAATATCCTTCGGAATAGATTCTGGTTCACAAAGATAATCAATTCCGAAGAAATTTAGCCCTGTTATCTCCTCCAGTTTGTCAAGATGGTTGTTTAGCCAAAAAAAGTTTTGAATATTCTCGAGTTTATAATGGAGCTGTTCTTTTCCCCAAGTTTCCTTGTTTCCTTTTATGCTAAAAAAGGGTAATGGAAATTCGAATTCATTCTCATTAGGATATTGGTGATAATTAAAAACGTCTCCACAACAAATGCAAATATCAACTTGACTAGCAACCCGAAATAAACGAGTAAAATCTCCCTCAAAGTCAGCACCAAGAAGAATTTTCATGATATTAACCTTAAGAGAATTGATTTGCAATACAGTCATAACAAAGGGCAATTTTAGTACCGTTAGCCTTCCTAATAATCTCTGCACATTCTGTACAGTAGAGTTTTAAACATTTAGAACATTTCATTATCCCTGGTTCGTTTTCACACCGCTGGCAGTTATACTCTTGAGAGCCACTTCCCAACTTTAATACGAGTTTTTCTAAGACTTTTTTTATAGTTTGAGGGTTCTTTATTGCTCCAGAATCAACCCAAAATTGTTCAGTAAGTTTAGGAAAATCATCTTCTATTAGTTCAGAAGGAAGGAGGTCATGCAGCGAGGAAATCTCAAGAAGTTCAAGATCAACCCTCCAGGTCGCTTTTGGATAGACAAAAACATATTTTCGACCTTTAATCTTCATTTCTAATAATCCAATTAATCCTGCCTCTTCTAATGCAGAAAGATGGAAATCAAGCCCTGCTCTTTGAAGATTAAAGTAAGTAAGTAATTCACTTTTGATTAAGAACGTCTCATCTAAAATATAATTAAAAATCTCTAATCGTTTCTTGTTGGAGATCGCTTTCAATATCGTTTCAAGAGAGTTATTGGATTTCATTCTTGTACACATAAATAGAAGCTATTAAATTCTAGTATTTCAACGATAATTAAGTTAAACCATTTTTTTAATAAGTCTTGGTTAAGGTAAATTTTTTTTTTCGTTGGTTGTTAACTCATGTGAACTTTTTTTTAACTGTTTCATTAATTAGTTGAAAATTCATTTTACCGTCAAAACTTAAATGTCCTTAAATCAAAAGTCTTAATCAGTGAGAGAAA
>JBHLPG010000163.1:0-8611 GCA_048939725.1 Promethearchaeota archaeon
ATCATCAGAGCAGCATTTGAGTATGCAAAAAAGAACAATATCAATAAAGTCACGGTGGTCACTAAAGCTAATGTTGTCAAGAAATCAGATGGCAAATTCTTAGCCATCGCTGAAGAAGTAGCTAAAGACTATCCAGAAGTGGAATGGGACGACTGGTACATTGACATTATGACTGCAAAGCTCATTGATCCTGCACGACAAAGCTCCTTCCGGGTGATAACTGCTCCTAATTTGTATGGGGACATTGTTACCGACGAAGCAGCTCAAATCCAAGGAGGACTTGGTACAGCTGGAGCCGCAAATATTGGTAAGAGATATTCAATGTTCGAAGCAGTTCACGGTTCGGCCCTTCGGATGGTTGAAGATGGAAGAGTTGATTATGCTGATCCAACTAGTATCATCAAAGCCACAGCTATGCTTTTGAACCATATTGGGTTCACAGAAAAAGGAGGCAGGCTGGACAAAGCTCTAGACATCTGTTCTCAGTATGAAAAGAAGTTAATTATGACAGGGCGAGATACAGGCGCCACTGGCGAAGAATATGCTAAATATATCATGGGAACGCTTCAAGATCCCAACTTGGATCAGAAATGGCAAAGTTATCAGTGAAAATTACTTAAATTTTCCATTTCTTTCCTTTTTTCTTTGTTATACCGTCATTTATTTTAAAAAAAAGGGAGATTAAAAGGAATTATATATAACTTAGTTTTCCACCAGCAAGAAGAATTTTACGGTCACGCTCTGAAAGGTCGTAAGATATTTCGATATCATATCCTTGTGTTGCGTTGTGTATAGTAATAGGTTGATTTTCTTCTAGAGCTTTGCGAACACCTTTGATCTCTAGAATATCATTTTCCTTTATTTTATCATAATCTGCTGCATTTGCAAACGATAGAGGAAGAATACCGAAATTGACTAAGTTATCCCTATGAATTCGTGCAAATGACTTTGTAAGGACAGTTTTGATTCCTAGGTACATAGGAGCAAGAGCTGCGTGTTCTCTACTTGAACCTTGACCGTAATTCTCTCCACCAATGATTATTCCTCCACCTTCCTCCTTACTTTCAAGTGCTCTCTCAGGGAATGTGGGATCCACCTGTTCGAATACATACTTACTAATTTCTGGAAGATTAGACCTTAAAGGTAAAATTTTTGCCCCCGCGGGCATGATGTGATCTGTCGTGACATTATCTTCTGTTTTGATAAGCACTTTAAATCGGAAATCATCAGGTAGGGCTTGAAATTCTGGTAGTGGAGCAATGTTTGGGCCTCGGATGATCTCTACTTCTTCAGGTTTGTCAGATGGTTTTAGAATCATTGAATCATCTATCTCAATTGTTGCTGGGATATCAATTTTTGGATAATCTCCTAACTTTCGGGGATCTGTGAATTCACCAAAAACAGCAGCAGCAACAGCGACTTCTGGACTGACCAAGTAAGCATTTGCACTTTTTGTGCCACTTCTTCCGTAAAAGTTCCTATTGAAAGTTCGGGCAACTGTTGCATCTGTCTTAGGAGCAAAACCCATTCCGATACAAGGACCACACGCAGTCTCAAGAATTCGAGCTCCTGCTGTAATCATATCAGCTAAGCTACCATCTTTTGATAATTGCATTAACACTTGACGTGATCCAGGAGAAACCCCTAACACTGTATTAGGATGAATTTTACGCCCTTTTAGAAGAGCTGCAGCAGTTAGCATGTCTTTTAATGAACTATTAGTGCAAGATCCAATTGCTACCTGATCTACTTTCATTCCTTCGACTTCAGAGAGAGGGACAACATCACCAGGAGAATGGGGTTTAGCAACCAGAGGTTCTAGCTCTGAAAGGTTGATTTCAATGATTTCATCATAATCCTCATCTGTTCCTTCAGGAATTTCCACCCATTGGTCTTCCCTTTTCTGCCATTTAAGGAAATCTTGTGTGACTTCATCAGAGGGGAAGATCGAAGTTGTTGCCCCAGTTTCAGCTCCCATATTAGTAATTGTGGCACGTTCGGGGACAGATAGAGTTTTCACTCCTGGGCCAAAGTATTCCAGGATTTTACCAACGCCACCTTTTACTGATATCCTCTTGAGAACTTCTAATATTACATCCTTAGCAGTCACATAGTCCTGTAAAGATCCAGTAAGTTTAACCCCTACAATCTTTGGTGTCTTAAGGTAAAATGGGCCGCCTCCCATTGCTACAGCGACATCAAGACCACCAGCGCCGATCGCAATCGACCCCATACCACCAGCGGTCGGTGTATGGGAGTCAGACCCGATCAAAGTCTTACCTGGCCTGGCAAAACGTTCAAGAAAGACTTGATGGCAGATACCATTACCAGGCCTTGAAAACATAATTCCATATTTTGACGCAACACTTTGAAGATACCTGTGATCGTCTGGGTTCTTGAAATCAGTTTGCAAAGTATTGTGATCAACGATAGATACAGATAGCTCAGTTTTAACCTTATCAAGCCCCATAGCCTCGAATTGGAGGTAAGCCATTGTTCCTGTAGCATCTTGAGTTAGTGTATGATCGATGCGAATACCGATTTCTTCACCTAGTTCGAATTTGCCTTCCACTAAATGATCTTCTAATATTTTCTTTGCGATTGATACCATTAAACATACCCTTCTAGATTATTCTACTTGAATAACACTGAACTTGACAGACTCTTTTGTTTTTTAAAATGTTTTTACTTAATCCTTGGATAGAAAAATACGTTCAGTTGCAAGATGTTTGGCGTTTGACTATTGATTACGGTAAATTCTAAGCCAACACATCTCAGCTAGCAGTCTACGCTTAGATCTATAATAGTAACCGTGCCTTTACTCATTTTACTTCAATATCAAAATATTATCTTATTGATGTTCATCTCCGAATCATACATTTTTATAAAGTGGTGATACCTAATTAGGAAAAAACATCATTGGATGCAATTCTAGGGTAAATCTGATTGTATTTGCTCGATTAACTCATGGTAGAAACATTATTTTGTAATAAAACAGGTAAAGGATGGCAATTATCAACGGTGATCAACTAGATGCCAATTTTAACAAGAAATCTTCTCAAAAAACTTCTAAGAGACATAGAGAGGAGTAAACTGTTGTTTTTGGCATTGATATCCTTGAATATCCTTGGTGTTACGGCATATATAAGCCTCGTTTTAGGGTATCAATCACTCGAGACCTCTTATGAGCAATTCTATAACGATTATTCTTTTCATGACATCGAAATTCAAGCATCAGAAGGGAGTTGGATTAACCAAACTAGGTTAACAGTCCTTGGTGAGGATTTTAAAATTCAAAATCCTGAAATAAAAGAAATTAACTATCGGGTTCTTGTTGAAAGTGGATATAATTATTCAAATAAAGATGGGATTCTCCATGGGGCTGGAAAAATTGTTGGTTTTAACACTTCGTTATCAATGAATAATAGAATTGACAAATTATTTATTAAAACTGGATCTACTTTTTTGCTAGAGAAATCATATGTAAACAAAGTTGTTGTTAATGTACAACTAGCCAATCACTTGAATATAACTGTGAAGGATAGAATCTCAATTACGTTTTTGGATACCTTTAAGGAATTCGAGGTAATTGGTATTGCTTATTCAGTTGAACATATTGTTGTTATTCCTTCTCGTTATGGATCATCATTTCCACAAACACAATATGGTATCTTTTTCATCCCCCTTGTTGAAGTTCAAGAAGCGTTAGGTGTAGATGAAAGAGTTAACAACATTATTATGACATTTAATGAGGGAATATCTTCCCAAACGATGAATAAACTAGCACAAGAGTTTTCCAAACTGATCGAGAGAGAACTGGAAATCACTCTTCATGAACCAGTTCCCCAAGAGCTTCAAATTTCAAATTGGTTTTTACGATTGAATGTAGAAGGATTTAGGGAAATTTCAGAAGTTTTGCCATTATTGATACTTGTAGTCACAACATTGGTAATATTTATTACAATTAATAGGCTAATAGATGGCCAAAAACAGGAAATTGGGGTAGCATTATCACTTGGATATTATCCTAATGATTTATTATTGTATTATCTAAGTTTTGTGGCTATCATAAGTGCTATTGGGGGAGGGATTGGCCTCTTTTTGGGAATTATCATGTCCCAAATAATAGCTGAGGTGTATATATCAGCAATCTCTCTACCTTATGCGATGATAACAATAAATCCGTTTGTATTGATATTTGGTGTATTTTCAGGGTTTCTAACAGGGATGATAGGTGGTTTTATTCCAGCGTGGAGAGGAAGTCGCATGAGTCCTAGAGAAGCAATGACTTCCTATGCAACCACGTCACCAATTGCAAGATTAGTTAGTATGTTTTCAATAAAGACCCACTTGAAAATACCCTTAAGGAACATCTTTAGAAACCCATGGAGGAGTTCAACAAACTTGTTAGGAATTTCAGCCTCAGTTGCACTTCTTGTTATTTCTTTAACCCTCCTTGATTCTACCTCAACAGCACTAGAATCTGAATTCAATATTGTAACAAATTATGATTTAGAAGTGTCATTTGGAATCCCAAAATTAGGTGAATTTGGTTTATTCGATGATCTTTCAATACTAAAAGAAATGAAATCCCAATATGGAATCGAAGCAATTGATTGTGTTCTAGAAATTCCTACCATCTTCTATTTAGAAAATGGGAAAAAATCTAATGAAGGAGTAATCATGGCTTTTAATTCTACTACTCCCTCAACCCATAAATTTCGCTTCGATTCAAGATTTTCACATGAATGGGTAAATTCTGATTCCTCAATAATCTTAACTTCTGGCCTAGCCAATTATTTCAACCTAGATTTTCAAGCTGATAAAAAAATTAGAATTACTCATCCCCAGCTCCCAATTACTCCAATCGAGAAAATCATGCTAGAAACATTCTTCCAAGAAGAAGGTAGAAATGCTACATTAAATCTATTAAAGGGCATATTTCAAAGAACTGCACAAACTTTTAGCTTCAATCAAAGTGAAACTTACGTCCTACAAAATAATACACTTTCACTTGGAGGAATCTCAAAAGAAACCTGGGGAACAATTAGTTATGTCTCTTTGAAGAAAATGTCAGAATTGATCGGTTTTGGATTCCTTGAAAACATGCTTGATATTGATTTAACCCCAGTATCAAAAATTTTTATCAAATTGTCTTCCGAAGGAAAATTATTACAGTCTCAACTGAGAAATAAAATCCTGTCAGAGTTAGATGTTCAATCAGTGACTTTCAGTGAGGATATCAAAGAGGGGATTATGGATTTCATGACGTTATTGTTTGCTCTCATCGGAGTAATGATTGGAGTATCGTCTCTAATTTCCGTCTCAACCGTATTTACTACCGTATTTCTTAATATACAGGAACGAAAAAGAGAATTAACTACAATGCAAGTAATTGGAATGAGTAATAAGGAGATTAACATAATTTTTACCCTTGAAATCCTGATTCTGGGCCTATTAGCGCAAACAATAGGCTTCCCAGTGGGTTTTCTGACTACTCAGTATTTAATAGATAATTTATTTCCAACAATGCTATATTTTGAGGTCTCTATGCTTTCAAAGACCTTTCTTTCGATTATCATATACACAGTAGTATCTATCTTATTAGCTGAGTATCCAGCTTTAAGATACCTCTTCAAACTGGAGTTAACCAATATTACAAAAGAAATAATTATTTAATTCCTAATAAGTTTTATTTTGTCTACATTTTCACCTGATTTCAAGAATCTAAAACACCTGTCTACTTAATTTTATGAGTGGTTTGTCATCTGAAGAAAAAGGGCGTAACCTAAAGCTATAGGAATAATCCTTCGCTGAGAGTCTGTATTCTGGATGAGTAAGTGCACCCCAGCTATTATCCCCGCCCACACCCATCTGTTTATAGTCCAGATTTAATGTAACAATATTCCTAGGTTTAATCTCATTTAAATGACGATTGATTCCCTCTACGTATTCCAATTCATCCATTTTGAATTGATAAGCACTAGCATAAAGAAGAGGTAATCCTACAGCAAGTAAACCAAATCCCTCATTATTTGATAGAACCATCCATCGAACATCTGTTTTGTTTCCAGTCTCCTGTGGACGGACATAAGGATGATATTGCTCCCATACTGTTCCGCTGTAAATGTTAATAGCAGCCCCTGTCTTTCTATCCCAGTAACTCTCATGGGATCCGCGACCAAACCATGAAATATTTTTGAATTCCCCTGGCAACGTCATGGTCATACCAAAGCGAGGAAATTCGGGGAGATCTGGGTTCACAGAAGTCATCTCGTTCCTAACAAAGACATCTCCACTTCCATAAATCGTATAGATGGTTTGGTATTTACAATCACCCACAGGGATTGTTGAAGATACTCCAACTCGAACAGTCCAATCATCAATCCTTTTGACTGTAAGTGATATTATCTCCTGATTTTTCCCTGCTTCTTTCCAGATTTCACAACGATCTGGCATTCCGTTTCCTATGTCATTATCAGTAGGAGCGCGCCAAAAATTGGGGATTAATCCCTCAATAAGAATCTCTTTTTCCTCGTATCGAAAGGATGCCATCACTCCTTTGTACTTATTAAAACGGAGTGTGAATTTCTTTCCAGTAATTGTAACAAATTTCTGATCTTCGGAAATAGATTCAATCTTTGGGAAGTCTGTATGCTCAATCTTATTTGGAATTTGATGTATAGGCAGTTTAAATTGATCCCATGCGACAATATGACCTACAGGCACTCTTAGTGGTGTACGATCAGTAGTTCTTACGATTATTTTTAAGAAATATTCTACTCCTGGTATAGGGGAAATCTGTGGCCAATCAATAATGATAGGTTGGGATTTCTTAGATTCAAGTTTTGATTGGAAATTCCCCTCCGAAATCTTCTTACCCTCTGCCATAATTTCCCAGATAAAGTCGAAAGTATCTAAATTCAGAAAATCAAATTTGTTGTCAATTCTCAACGCTCCCTTACAGAGGTCAACAGGGTGCACCTTAACAGATTGGTAAACCTTCTTAACCTCCCAGATATGGGGATGTATTCTTCTGTCGGCTTGAATTAATCCGTTAACACAAAAATTTCCATCATTCCACACCTCAGAATCTCCCATATCACCTCCATAAGCCCAATACTCACCATTTCTATCTTCTTTCAGAAACGTTTGGTCTACCCAATCCCAAATGAATCCCCCTTGTAAGACCACATATTTTTCAATAACATCCCAATATTCTTGGAGATTCCCAACACTATTCCCCATCGCATGAGCATATTCGCACATGATAAGAGGCCGAGTCTGTTTTTCGTATGCATATTTTTCTAGTTCCTCTATTAGGGGGTACATTGGACAAACGATATCTGTATTAGGGCCTTGTAACGCACGTTCGTAATGGATAGGTCTAGAGGGATCTCTCTTTTTAATCCATCTGTAAGTACTAGCAAAATTAACTCCATCACCAGCTTCGTTACCAAGCGACCAGATAATTACCGAGGGATGGTTCTTATCCCTTTCAACCATCCGAATAGTGCGATCGAGGTGTGCGAGTTCCCAATCAGGATTATTGCCAAGGGTCGTATCAAGGTCATATCCCAAACCATGAGATTCTATATTCGCCTCATCTACTACATATATCCCATATTCATCACAGAGATCATACCATTTAGGATGGTTGGGATAATGACTTGTTCTAACAGCATTGATATTGAATTGCTTCATCAATTGTATATCTTTGATCATTAATTCTTCAGAAACAGTACGCCCTGTCAATGGGTCATGTTCATGACGGTTCACGCCTTTGATTAGAATTGGTATCCCATTAAGTAATAGCTGCCCTCCTTTGATTTCCACTTTCCTAAATCCAACTCTACACGAAACAACTTCTATCATGTTCTCTGATGAATCGAGTAGAGATAGAACGCAAGTGTATAAATAGGGATATTCAGCGCTCCATCTAACTGGATGTTCTACTGCATGTTCAAAATCGATAATTCTTTCTTCAAGAGGAGAAACAACAACTCCTTTCGTAATATGCGTCTTAAATAATACTTTTTTCTCAGAATTTAAGAGAGTCAGCAGAATATGATGTTTTTCGAAGGTTTTTGTTGAATAATTTTTGAGTATTATATTGATCTTTAACATACCATCTTGATAATTGTCATCCAAATCTCCAATTATGAAAAAATCACGAATACTTATTGTAGGGGCTGTGAAAAGAAAGACGTCCCGCTCAATTCCACTTATTTTCCAATAATCTTGTCCTTCAAGATAACTCCCATCACACCATCGATAAACTTCTACAGAAAGAGAATTTTCTCCAGTATGTAAATATTGAGTGATATTAAATTCCGCTGGCGTTTTACTCCCTTGGCTGTAACCAATCTCTTCCCCATTTACCCAGACATACATTGCTGAACTTACTCCCCCAAAGTGTATGAAAATTTGTTGGCCAACCCAATCTTCAGGGATATTAAAATTTCTTCTATAGGATCCCACGGGATTCCAATCATGAGGGATGAATGGTGGATCAGCAGGATCAAATGGATAGAGAAAATTTGTATAGATAGGTATAGTCATATACATAAGATGACTTAAAAAAATCGGTTACTGTCGGTCTACCGTATGT
>JBHLPG010000164.1:0-7853 GCA_048939725.1 Promethearchaeota archaeon
AAGTTTAATTGATAAAATTGACCTGGTAAAAGGATGATGGTTTTGTGACAATTGAAGAAAGATTTCCTCTCGCTGCTATTCAGCCACTAGCAAGAGTGGAAAGTCAGAGACGGCAATTCTATCGTCCCATTTATTCTATCCATAAATCTTGGGCGCGAAGGCCAGGGACAACATTTCGAGCAATAGGTCTTGCACATTTTTATCATGATGTTCTATTCGATTTTAATCGTACAGAAAAAGGTGCATTCTATCAAAATCATAATTTTAAAAATAAAATTGCCTTAGATCCCTTTTGTGGTGGAGGAACCAGTTTAATCGAGTTTCATCGTCTTGGTATAAAAACCATAGGAATTGATGTGAATCCAGTTGCATGGTTTACTACTAAAAAGGAATTTGATCCTTTTGACGATAAGATTTTTGATCATGAGGTTGAGAAAATCTTTAAACACGTAGGAGAACGGATTAAATCTTTTTATAAAACTATGTGCCCACATTGTAACTCTTTACATGCAGACATTATGTATACTTTTTGGGTTCGGACGATACTGTGTCCTTCATGCAGGTCTGAGGAAGATCTATTCAAGTATTACATCATTGGAAAAAAACAAAGAAAAAGTCAAGAAACAAAGGTAATATGTCCTGAATGTGACTATTTGTTTTTTACACGGGAGAACCTTGATACAATATCAACGTGTCCTATGTGCTCTAATAAGTTTATTCCAAAATTGGGAAACTGTCGTTTAAAAAAGTTCGCTTGTACCAGTTGTCAAAAAGAATATAAACTAGCTGAGCTACTAGAACGACCTGAAAGTTCTTTATCTGCAAGACAATTAGCTATAGAATTCTATTGTGAAGATTGTGGGGAACGTGACTACAAAAAAGTTGAAGAGAGAGATAAATATAACTTTAAAAGAGTAGAAGAAGAATTTCTCGAAAAAGAAAATGAATTACTGTTTCCCCGAGAATCCTTACCACAAGAGGGGAAGAACATTTCGAATCTACGAAAATACGGGTTTAATAAGTTCTCAGACCTTTTCAATAAGAGGCAGTTACTAAGTCTTAGTTTATTATTAAAGGCAATCTCAGAAGTTTCAGACTTCATTATGAAAGAATTCTTTTTGGCAGCGTTTTCTAGTAGCTTGGAATTCCATACAGTGATCTGTCCTTATAATTATACAATGAAACAAATTGTTAATATTTTTAATTATCAATCATTCTTAGTACCAACAATGTATGTAGAAAATAACGTCTGGGGGGTAAAAAAAGGGAATGGTACGTTCATTACTTACCTTGAGAGGATAAAAAAAGCAAAGTCTTATTGTAGATCTCCGTTTGAAATTGCCATAAAGGAGGATCAAATCGTTAGAATCCCTATCGGGGAAGATTGTATCGAAGCTAATATTGTTAATAGTTATAAAGAATTACAAATGAGTAAAAACGCTGACACCTTACTAATAAATAAGACATCAGAAGATCTTAAAGCACTTGGAATCCCCTCTGATTCAATTGACATTGTGATAACTGATCCCCCATATTTTGATTTTATCCAGTACAATGAACTCGCAAACTTCTTTTTTGTCTGGTTAAAACAGATCTTAGCCTCTCAATATCCTGCATTTAGTTCAAATCTTATTCAGACTGATAAAGAAATTAGTACATCAAAAGAAAAATTCCTTAATAAAATCACAAAAGTATTTCAGGAATGTCATAGAGTATTAAAATCGGATGCACCTTTGGTTTTTACATTTCACCATTCTAGTGTGACTGCGTGGGTGATGATTCTCAAAGCCATATATCATAGCCAATTTTTAATAACAGCAGCGTTTCCTATTCGTAGTGAATTTGGTGCTAGACCTGTTAAAGGAAGAAATTTTGATATAATTTTGGTTTGTAGGAAAATATCAAATCTGAAGCTATCAAAGAAATCAACAAATTGGAAGACCTTAGTGACTGAAGTGAAACAGAAAGTTGAAAATAGTACAACTGTTTCAATGGATCTAAATCCGGCTGCATGGGAAGAAATTTTTGCTTCCTTTTTACCTGAAATTTCATCCAATTATTCTAATGATCCTTCAATTGAATTAAAAAATATTTTAGTAGAAATCTTTGACCATCTAAAAAACATAAAAACTCATTCTGATTAAGAGAGTTTATATTCATATTATTAGAGAATTTTCTACAAGATTGATATTAAAAAAATAAAAGTGAGTTTCATGACTGGAGAATACTTTGGACAATTATTAAAAGATAAAGATATCCATAAAAAAGGAACAGAACTTTTTATTAAGCTTGTTGAATCTATAGAAGAAGCCTATGATAAATTCGAAAAAGCTCTAAAAGCGTGGAGAGGAGGCGATTTCGAGCGAGGATTTGCATTAAGAGACGAAATAATTAAACTAGAAAGGGATGCGGACCAAGTAAAAGATATATTCTTTGAAACAATATTCCGTAAAAAGACCTATCTTCCCCAAATTACAGAGGAACGTTATACAATGATGTTGAACGCGGATCGCTTATTAGATCGTATTGAAAGGGCAGTTCGCATTATCTGTATAAAGAAAATTGATGCAAGTTATTTTCCACCAGAACTTGATCGGATTATAGACTTAACAGAAGATGTCATAGAAGACTTTGTAGAGGCTAATAAACTTTTTTTCGAAGACTTTGAAAAAGCATCGAAACTTTCACGCAAAGTAGAAGAGAAAAGAGACGAAGTAAGAGACCTATTTTATATTATCTCGGAAAAAATTGTAAATGACGAACTTCCACGAGGAACAAGTCGAATCCTAAATGCTACAACCCGTATAAGTATAGAGGCTGAACAAGGTACTGATTACTTAAAGGTACTCATAGCTAAGCACAGCTAAAAGATCGTGGGTGTAACACCATGACTGAGCCCATAATATTAGGTGCTGCTCTTCTCCTTGGTTTTGTTGTAGCATTCACGATAGGGGCTAATGACGAAACCATGACTCCAGCAGTAGGAGCTGGTTTACTTTCATTAAGTATTGCAGTCCTTATAGGTGGAATTTTTAACTTTATTGGCGTTTTCTTCTTAGGAGAGTCTGTATCAAAAACTGTAGGAAAAGGGATATCGGCTACGCCATTAGGACTAGATATGGTATTTGTTATATTGATTTCAATGGCTCTTTGGCTTTTTATCGTATCGTTAAAAGGAGTACCTATTAGCTCTACCCAATCGGTTATTGGGAGTGTATTGGGCGTCATTATAGTTCGGTATGGATGGGACCCTTCTAAAATAAATTTTAGTACATTATTCGAGGTTGTTGCTAGCTGGGTAATTAGTCCAATTATCGGTTTGATTGGGGGGTATTTCTTTTATTGGTTAATAATGAAAATACGCCAGTCCATTAAGACGACAGGATATGCTGATTATGAACGACAAGAAAAAATCGCTTCTTATGCATTAGCTCTCTTTTTGCTATTCTCAGTTTTTTCTCGAAGTGGAAATGATGTTGCCAAAGCGATTGGACCTTTGATGGCGCTCGACGATTTTTCAAGTGGAATGGGGTTAATATATGCTCTAGTCGCGGGGGGATTAGGTATGTGTTTTGGTGTTATTATTCTAGGAAGAAGAGTTGTCAAAAAATTGTCTAGTGACATTGTTGCATTGTCTCCCACGTCAGCTTTAGCAGCTAGTGTCTCTGTATCCTTAATCATGTTTTTCGGAACCTTAATGGGGATGCCTTTGTCTGGGTCTCATATTTTAGTTGCTGCATTCATTGGTGTTGGCTTCGTTAATAAGGAGAAAGTGGATAAAGAGATTTTAAAAGAAATAGGGATAAGCTGGGTAATCACAACACCAATATCAGCGATTTTCTCAGCTGTTATTTTTGTGATATTTGTATTATTAGGTGATTTCTTTATCGCTCTTTATATGTAAGAATAATTGATGGAATAAAAGTATGCAACAGCAATCAAAATTACCAGAAAGAGCGATAGAAACTTTTTTTCCTTTTTCAAAAGTCAGTGAGATAGCATACAAAGAAAGTAATGCAAAGAGATACTATCGTCCTGTTCTTACTCTTCATAAATGGTTCGCTCGCCGCTTAGGTTCAGTTTTTAGATCTATTTTAATCTATGCATCCTTATCGTCTTCAGAAGATCAATTGAAGGAGAGTTCTTCTCTACCGAAAGATTTGATTTCAGATAAGAATTTTTGGGGTATTTATCTGAAAGAACATACTTTTCACAATCTCGTTATATTGGATCCTTTTATGGGTGGTGGGACAACTGTTGTTGAATCTGTTCGCTTAGGGTTTGGAGGAATAATTGGAGGAGATTTGAATCCTGTAGCTTGGTTTACTGTTAAAAAAGAATTGGAAAAAATTAACATTAATGTCCTCAAGACTGAATTCAAGAAGTTTTCTTCTAAGATAAGTTCAGAAATTTCCAAATTTTATAAAACACAATGTGATCATTGTTTACAGCATGCAGATGTAATGTATTTCTTTTGGGTGAAAGAAATTAAATGTGAACGATGTTTAGAAACATTTCCACTTTTCCGAAGTTATTTATTTGCCTATAGTCGGTCAAATGCTACTCTAGGGTACATTCTTTGTCCTGAATGTGAGATCATTTTTCAAGGACCAATTAAGAAAAATGATCTCCAATGTCCTGGATGTAATTATGTTTTTGATCCATTTTCTTTCAATGTTAAGCGTGGAAAATACTATTGTCCTAAATGTGAGTATTCAGATAAGATAGTTAAGACCAGTACGAACCAAGAAAAACCTCGAATTAAGTTGTATGCCTTAGAGTATTATTGTCCTGATTGTAAAATCCGGGATTATAAACAAGCTGATTCCAATGATCATAAACTCTACCAAGAAGCTTGCCAAGAATTGGAGTCAATTCAAGAAAAATTACCTCTTCCTGATCAATCAGTTCCTATAGGTGCAAAAACTCAGGAATTACTAAATCATAATATTCTATTTTTCACCGATATGTTTAATTCTAGGCAATTGTTATCCCTTGGAATAATTTTGAGAGAGATTCTACAAATTCAAGATCAAAACCTGAAAGAGTTTTTCCTTATAACGTTTTCAACAGCATTAGAGTATAATAACCTTCTTTGTGAATATCATAGAAAGAATCATTATATTTACAATCTTTTTCGTAAACATGCTTTTCCTGCTACACTGAATCCTGTTGAGAATAATGTGTTTGGAACTGCGAGATATGGAACAGGTACGTTTAAGAATTTCTTTGCTAAAACCATCCGCATTAAGGAGTTTTGTCAGAGTCCCTATGAATATTATATTACCGAAGACGGTGAAGCAAAACGTCAGCCCATGACGCGTCCAATCAACGGTAGAGTAGTCTCATCTTTCTCTAAGTTAATGGAGAATCCATCTGAAAATGTCTATCTCTACTGCCATTCCTCACATGAAATTCAGATACCTAATAATAGTGTGGATTTAGTGATAACAGATCCCCCTTACTATGATAATGTCCAGTATGCAGAGTTATCAGATTTTTACTACGTTTGGTTACGCCTTGGTCTTGAAGACTACTATTCATGTTTTAAATCCCCGTTATCTCCAAAGAATGCAGAAATCGTAAAAAATCCTAAAATTGGTAAAACAGATAATGATTACCAAAACGGGCTTAAAACCGTTTTTGCAGAGATCTATCGTGTCTTAAAAGAAGAAGGGTTGTTTATATTTACTTTTCATCATAAACAATTAAATGCTTGGTCATCTATAATAGAGAGTCTCCTAAACAATGATTTCTATATTACAGCGGTATATCCTGTTCGTGCTGAAATGGAAACCAGTACACAGATTCGAGGGAAGAAAAGTATTGAATTTGATGTTATTTTCGTTTGTAAAAAACGTCAGAAAGATTCAGAAACCATTGAATGGAGCACTCTGGTTCCACAAATTAGATCAAGTCTCACTAGAAAATTGGAATCATTAACAAATAATGGTGACTCATTATCAGAAGAAGATCGCTTAGTCGTTACTTTTGGAGTAGGTTTGAAGTTTTATTCACATTATTATCCAAATGTGACATTTAACAAGAAAATTTTTCATATTATCGATGTTTTAGAGAGTCTGTCAACATTATGATACATATGACTGTTTCATGGATATGAAAGATTACATTTGGGGTTTTTTCTCATAAATCCATCGGGTCAAGTACATAAAAGGTGTATCGATTAGTCCAAGAAACCATTTTGTTATCAACTGACCGATGATGAGAATAAACATAAAATTAAGTGTAATGACTTGGATTGAAGGATCAAAGATTATCTGAATGGATGGGAAAATGAGGAAAGCTAATGGGATAAAGATGATTGAATCTAATCCAAGACTTAAAATATCGCTAAAAACATTCCTAATCCAAAGATATTTCCACCAATCTCTACCTTCATCAATTCTCTTGTTAATCCATGAGCGGATTCCATCATATATCCATGCATCAAATCGTTCACTAATAAGAAAACTGATCCATGACGCTAATGTTATCGCAGGGACAATTGAAAAAGGATCCAACGGATCATCTTCAGCAGGAAGGAATCCAGCCAATACTAACAAAACAACCATAATGATTTGACTAATAAAAGCTATCCAGATCATTTCATACACGGCCTTTCTTCCAAATCTCTCGTTTACCATGTCAGTAATTTGCAGGGTAAAAGGAAAAACAATGACCCCAACAGGTGCGAAGATAGGAAGAAAGCCCAAATTGTTTAGTACAGATCCTAAGAAAGGAATATATTGCAAGCCCAAATCAAATTCTGCAATCTTTGCAGCAAAAAATTGCGCTAAGGTTAGAAATAGGATATAAATTCCGATTAGGGCACGGGGAGAGTCTAAATTAGCTGTGTACCAAGCTCCAATATATGTTACGAATCCTAAGAGAATAAAAATACCAATACTGACGATTAATCCTTCCAACATTCTTTATTCGTCTCCACAGTCTGGGTAGTAATATAGAACACTAGGTTTTTCTTTTCTGCACATTCTTTAAATGTCGTTCGACAGATTAGATTGTATAAGAAGAAGAAAACATTTTATAAATAATATTGTGCTAAAAAGTTTATCTCTGTTCAGCTGAGTCCAGTAAAACCGCTAAAGCAACGGCAAATTTCCGATTGAACTTTCGTTCATTATCTTCGGTCATATCAAGAATATATTTATCCCCAATAGTCATCCTTCGGTTAAACTCGCCCACTTTTACTTCAGAATTATCTTGAATAAGATAAATATCAAACTGCAAACGAATCAACCATGCAAATCCTTCAACAAGCCATCCAATAATGGGAATCCAACCAAATATCCATCGTGCGTTTCTTATAAGACTGATTAGTAGACTCCTGGCTTTTACTTTTCCTACTACCTTTCCTGTTCCATCCCATATTGTCCAATTTTCCCTGAAAATACTTGACCAGAAATTACGTTTAGCTCGTCCCAAATTTTGATTTGTTTCGTTATCCAATATATCAAAACTAGCCCAAGCGTCAAATGAAGAGAGATCTTTTATTGTTAAAATCTCAGGAGCCGATTTAGGGTCACCTGGAAATACATGCATATGTGTTTTCCTACCAAATCTGTCGCGTTTTATCCATAATAGATCTTGATCTGTATCTACATCCTTTACGTGATACGCTTCCTGTGCTGAAAGTAATCGACGGTGTCTTTGTTGAATTCCAAACTTATCTCGATCAAAAATACCCATGTCCTCATCACCATGATCCATACGTTGGATATAGACAAATATGGTAATTAAGCCTTAAAAAAGATCTCTAACATAAATGAGCAATAAAAACCGAATAATAACGTTATGCAAATCGTGTTTATTGATTTTTACTGCTGTATTCGTAT
>JBHLPG010000164.1:7863-8525 GCA_048939725.1 Promethearchaeota archaeon
AAAAACTATTAAAGAAAAAGTAGAAAGCTCAATAAATAATGAATTTTTTCTTATTTTGAATGAAATCTCTCAATATATTTTCCTGAGGCATAATTTTTCAGATCGATCAGAACTTTCTGGGGAATATGGTTTAACCCAGAATAATGAGCAATTTTCTCTCGTAATTCATTTAATTCTTGAGTTAGGCCCTTCATAGCCTCATCAAAACTTTTAATCAAAAAAACATCTACAATTTCTGGAGTATCATGAATAATTTTAAGTCTAGCTTCTGGAATGTAAATAATACTTTTTTTAACAAGGCAAAATATATTATCAATAAGCTTCGATGCGTCTTCAGGAGTTTTAACGCCAACTAAAGACATAATAAGGTTAAGGGTTTGCCTTTCGGATTGCCGGAATAGACTTACAATCATTGTTTGCCATGCTAAATTCTCCATTTTGAGGTCTATTCCGTTATCTTTCATACAGGTTTCATCTAAAATCGTCAGTTATAATAAATATTCTAGAGAATACATCCGAAATTAGTACTAATTTTTAATTACAATCCGACACTAATCGCACTTTTTCTAGTATTGTAACTTTGTATAATGATTTTCCAAATCATAAGTAAAAAATCTATCAGGGGAATTATGTGAGCTTAAAACTGATTAGAAATAAGAAGA
>JBHLPG010000165.1:0-8506 GCA_048939725.1 Promethearchaeota archaeon
AGAATTTGACGTTGAATATCATTATCCATCAGGATCTCTTCCCACTGGTTCAATCCTTCCAGAAGGTCATTCAGCGTAAAATCCATAAATTACACGTCCAAATGGATAAGAAACCTGAGGACAAGGAGGCAATTAGAAAGCAAGTTTTTGAACTCCGCAAGTACGTGTCTTCCATTATTTTGTCTTATGAGAGAATTTATGGTACAACTGAATTACTAGAAGAAGAGTAGTGTAATATAGAAATATTCTTTACTTTCTGGCAAAATAAAACGTTAATAAATAAGATCTGCTTTAGAAGAATCAAGCCAGAACGCCTGCTTATTATCTACCAGAGTAAGTTCATCCTATGTAATAGGAAATTGAGTTATTTGAAATCTTAGAAAGGTGATAAACCTGTACTCGCTTGGAATTATCTCTGATATTCACAGTAATATCGAAGCATTGGAAGCCTGTCTTACAGATATGAATTGTAACTACCCAGAAATTAAAGAGATATATTGTATCGGTGATTTAGTAGGATATGGCCCTGATCCAAAGAAATGTATTAAATGTCTATTCAATAATAATTTGGTTACAAAGATAGTAAAAGGAAATCACGAACATTATGTAGATCAAACAGTTACTCCTCCTCAAGTCACACCTATAGCAAAAGCTGCAATTGATTATCAAATCAAAAATATTCCCCTAGAACTTCGTTGGGAATTAGCTCATCTACCCCAATTCATTGCGACAAATCATCTGAATCGAGCAATTACTCTTGTTCATGGTTCCCCACAATATCCTCTTAATGCTTATGTATATCCAAATTCACAGGAACAAGAAGATTTATTTCAATATATGATCAATTTGGAAGTTGATATACTCGCTCTTGGACATACACACGTCCCATTCATTAGAAAAGAAACTCAAAATGATAAAGAATATTTAATGTTGAATCCTGGTGCTATTGGCCAACCTCGAGATAATAACCACAAAGCTTCTTATGCCGTTATTGATGTCCAGAATATGGATGCAGAAATTAGTCGTGTGGAATATGATATTGATTCGGTGGCTAAAAGAATAATTTCAGTTGGTTTGCCTGAATCCCTAGCATCAAGATTATACAAAGGTATTTAGTTAACCTATAAGAATAATAATACCTTATTTTTATGAAATCTAAAGAATTCAACAATATATAATAAGAATCACACATTCACTTCTCATGTCAAAAAGAGAAGAGACTAATGTAATAGGGTTTAATTAAAAGATTTTAAAAAAGGTTTAATTATAATTAGCATGATAACTTATAAACTGAATAATTAATTATCAAATAATTAACGGGATTATCATTTCTGTTGAGATGAAGAAAAATGTCCCAATTTGTCACAGAAGAAGTGGAAGATCAAGTTCGTGGCGCACGAATTGCGAAACATGTTGTCATGCGGTCAATTTTAAAAGAATATATGGAGAATGGAGAAGGTAAGAGTTTAGATGATCTTATGTTGAGGATTTATCAATTATTTTATGATTCATCAATGGTAGACTCTCTATTCTCTGATATACAAGAGAGGGAAAAACAAAAACAAGAACTTCAAGAGATGGATCTTGAAGATATTGCTTTTATGGCTTTTGGGGAAGAAACTGGAGCCGTAGGTTCAGCAGAAACGGAGTTTGTTTCATTATTAGAGGCTGACGATTCTGCTTTTCAAAGTATGGTGGCTCTTTCAGAAACTATACCTTATGAAGAAGTCTACAATGTGATGAAGGAAGCCAATGTTGTAATAATAATTGATTTTTTTTCAGCACTTCAAGGTTCAACTTCTAGCCTTTGGGAGACAATTCTCGAGTTTACAGATGTCGATAAAAAGGAAATTTTGGATGTATTTTCTCTATTTGCTGAAAAACAGATTGAAAAATCAACAAAAAAAGAAGATCAAATTGGTAAAGATCTCGGTTCCTCGGTCCTTAATCTTGATATTGCTGATAAATCTTTCTCTATATTCATCTATACTCCTGCAAAATGGTTAGACAAAGGCCAATTACACCGATTAAGCCTTGGCCTTATGATTCAAGATGAAAGGGCAAAATATGTTTCTGTTATGTCTACACATATTTCTAAAAAACTTAATGAAATCACGGAAACTATCTTGGGAACTACAGGGGAAGATTTGTCAAATGTTCCATTTAGGTTTGTTGATCTAACTGTACGAAAAACACTGAGATCTCAAGTTAAAGGAATTGCGGAATATATCGCTCGTTGTTCCTTAGCATTAGATCAGATTCAATCCTCCGGTACTGAAATATAATTTGAAATATAAACCATTTTAAAAATAACTAGTAAATAGTAGTCATTAGGGATGGCCATTCATGTCTTCAGATAACTTAACCTTAATATCAGATATCCTTTCCAAAATTAATAAGCTCCTCTCAAAACCTGTTTGCGCACCTGAATTGACAAAATTATCTAAGCTTATTCAACAATACTCTCAGTTAGAAACAGAAGTTGATAAAGCTGGCCGACTCGCTAAACGGGGACTAAAGAAGCAGCAGGATGAGTTACAATCAGATTTAATGGCTTCTGAGGAAGCTTGTTTGCAATGTGTCTTTAATTCTTTGATAAAAGATTTAAAACCTCTCCTTGAAACTCAAATCCAAGCACTTTCAGCTGTTGCTCCTCAAGCTGCGAGCTTTTTAAGGAATCTGAGGTTTCCATTGACTTCAGAAATTGATACAATGTCATCTTTTCTTGATGAGGTAGAGAAAGTTCAAGCTGAAACTACTGTCCAAATAAGATCACTTTGCGAAGTAATTCTGAATGATAACCAATCTAAGATAGAAATGTATAAAGATCTTATCTCTCTTGATCCGAGTATATATCAACATACGAAGATCCTAACAAAAGACACTCTCAATTCTCTAGCAATCTCTGATTTATTAAAATCGTATTCTAATCTTAAAAAGGAAGAGGAACTCATTAATCAGCAACTTGCTGCCTCATCTGAAAACGTTCAAGAGAAATTATTGCAATCAGCTCATGAATTAATTTATTCTATCCAAGAAGGAGCTAAAAGGAAGATAATTCCTGATGTGGAGGATTATCAAGAAATTAAGGAAATAATTAGTCAGATTGAAATGGCAAAATCGATTGGTGAACTTAACCAGTTAAACTCTAAAATCTCACAATATACTACAAAATACAGAACAACGCTCAAATCAGAGATAACCCGTGCAAGGACAACAACAAGGAATTTAATCGTCCAGATTCAAGGAATGTTTCCTGGACTTAAAGAAAATTGGATGGCTTCACCTCCTGAATTGGATCCAAAAGCTTCTATCACTGAATTAATGACCTATTCTGAAAAGATAAATAAGTGGAAAAACCAAATTCACGATGGAATGAAGAAATTTGCTTCTGTTGAAGAAATGAGGCAAGTTACAGAGGGAGCTCTTCAGGAGGGGGTAAGTATACCCAATACTTTATTAGCAAATGCATCTGAAAGTGCCAATCAGGTCCAAGAAGAAGTTAATCTTGAAGATGCATTAAGAAAATTGAGGAATTTTCAAACCTATTATAATGAGTTTCTGAGTATTCTACGCGACAAAATTAATGACAGTTTGAGTCTAGATTTCACTGATTCGGACTCCAGCGCATTGATATCGCTCAAACCTCCAAATGTTAATCTCCAATCTAATAGTCCTTCTGAGTTATTAAGTTATCTTCGAGCAGTCAATATTTGGAAAAACAGGTTAGTTAATGTTTTACAGGAGACTAGGCACGCTGTAAATGACACAATAATCAATGTTAACCAACTAGAGAGAAAGGGAATAAGCAGTTTTCCACCTAATTTTCAAGCTGAACTTACGTCTCTTTATGAAAAGATGGCCTCTGAATCTGAAATTCAAACTCTTTTACTGTACCGTCGATCATATGAACGATTATATAAGCAATTTGTTACATTAACTGCCGCATTCATAAAAGACTTCTTAAAAGACGTTACAGTGCTACAGTTACTTGAATCAGATTCACAGATTCCCCGTCCTCCATTTGTTGACGATGCTAGTGAATTGGATCTTTCTGAATTACTTAATAGAATTGAGAAAGTAGAAGAATGGAAACGAAGAGTAATTTCATTTCTCAAAAATAAAATTGACTCTTTAACATTTCCCATGATACCTGGAGATGTTCCAGTCGATTTAAGGAAAGAGAAAACCACTCTATTAACCCAATTAACTGGAACTGCAGCTAGTCGAAATTTCATCTCCACAATCAGAGCTTATTTTGATTTCATCAAAATGATGTCTTCTTCTAAAAATCTGATGATCGAAGAAACCTTAAATCAGATTGATCTAATGGAAAGAACAAATCAAGCATCCCTAAAATACTTCAACGAGGTAATTGGATCAGATCCTATTTTTGAAATTCCCAGAGATCTTGAAGCTTTGGATTACTCTGAGCTTTTAGAATTATGGTTCCGTTTATCCACATTTAACAATAAAAAAACAGAACTAGTTCAGCTAAAATGTCGGGAAATTTTGTCTAACTGGCTAAAACAGTACAAATCTCTGCCCGCGCAATATTCATATATTTTTAATCCATTATTTCTAGTACTTGATTCAGCCTTATCAGAGTTAAATCAATCATTAGGCGCAGAAGAAGCGTTATCAAAGTTTGAATTTTATCTTAGTAGCGCAACAAGTAAATCTCAAGAATGTCTTGAGAAATTAAAAGCCTTCTATTACAACAAGGTCACAGTTAGTCTCCCCCGAATTACAGAAGTAATGGGTGAGGTTTCCCCAGAAGTTCATAAGGTATATAACTATTTAGAGAGCACAATTCCCAGAAAAGATCAAACTCTTGAATCTATCCATCGTTTGGTCATTGAAACTATCCATGACTACGAATATGTCTTATTAGCAAAACTTATGGAACTCCTAAGCATCTCAAGCAAAAACCTACTCATGCGGATTGCTGAACTTCAAGCTCTTGGAATTGGTCTCCAAAATTTGGTAGGAGAACAGATCGAAGTCTTTACACAGTTAGTTCAAGCAGATACTTCTGATATGATGTCTGTAGAAATGATTACCCAATCTTTTGTCGAACTGGATAAGATATTAAAAAATGAAGAGCTTCAGAAATCGTTATATAAATTAATTGAGGATAATAATGAAAGTGCTGGGAGGATATTCGATTTTGTTCAAGCTTTAGGTTGGAAAAACGCTCAACATTTATTAATGCCTCACGTTGTCGCAATAAAACAAGCAAAAGGAGCCATTCAATTTTGGTCATTTGATCTTATCGCAAAGTCAACAATTGAAGTAATAAGAAGATCAAAGGAACTCATTCAGGCTATTCGGCAATTAGAACAGGAGAATTTTAATATTTACATATCTGAACTAGATACTGATCCGAGATTACCATACTATAGGAGCATTCAAGAAGTTTTTAGATTTAACCTTGAAGAGTGCTCAAAAGAGATTTTTTCACTAAACGAATTATATGCTGCAAGAGAGAAGATTCAATCAGCAGACAATCTAGTGGAGATCTATGATCTTTTAACAACAATTTCCAAATTAAAAACACAATGGAAGCAAGATTGGTTACCAGTGATTTCAAAATGGCACAATGTTCTCTTTTTATTTATTAGTGATTATAAACCAACACCTAACCATGAAGAAAAGATAACTTATATTGCAAATGCCAAACGAGAAATTGAAGAAGCATATAATCATCATCCGATGATTCAATATTTATCTTCAGCTGTAGAACTTTATGTAACAAATAGATAGGAGGATCCTATCATGGTAAGTAGAGAAGCAGACGTATTTATAATTGGAGCGGGAGAGTGTGGCTCAAATCTAGTAGGCTCCTACATCCAACAAAGTAAAAAACAAACAGGAGCATCTCGTATCCGTGAATATCTTATAATAAACACTGATAAGACAGATCTCATGAAAACCCGCACAGAGTATTCAATTCCTAATCAAAACACCTTGATGTATTCTGATGAAGAAATAGGAGTGGGAGGAAAATTTAAAGAAGGTTATGACCTCGTTATAAAAAATCAGGATCTCATTCTTAATCAATTAAAAGGATTAGGGTATGAGGGGGTTTCTGGATTTATCATTCTCACTAGTCTTGGAGGTGGTACTGGTTGTGGTGGGACCCCAGCCCTAGTAGAACTTCTCCATAGACAATTTTCAGAAGAACGACGAATTTTTATCTATGTATTTGGTGTTTTACCATTTGAAAATCAATCATCAGAAGCAATAAACTCAATCTGGTCTTTATCAACCTTATTAAGAAATCAATTAGAACCAAATAAAGGGCCAAATTTAATCTTTTTACTATCAAATAAAACTATGTTAAAAAGGGTAATGGCTTGGAGGGAGGGCCGTGCGAGTGCATTACTAGACCAATCTTTAGGTATTGATTCTGCTGACTTAGCTTCAAGCGATGATCAACAGCGAAAGGAAACAGAAGTAGAATTTACTCAGTTAGTAAATCCGTTAGCTTTACAAACTATAGAGGCAATTCTTTCCCCAAGTATTCAGGAACCAGGTAAAAAAGTCATGCCAACCACAGACTTAGCTGATTATTCCCGAAGATTGGATCCAGTTGTAGTTCCTTGTTATTTTGAGGATATGTACTTTCTACCTGAATATGGTGGTATGGAAAAACAGATGGGGCTTGCAGCAAAATATGCAGTTAATCACTGTTCTTTAACCGATATTGAAACAAGACCCATGGCTGGTTCTGTTTATTCCATATTTTCGGGACATAAGGATATAGCTAAGCTAGAATATTCAGCTCACCTCAAAAAGATTCTTGCGCCTTACCTTGTAAAAGGTGGATCGATCCAACCATCATTTGTAACATATGATGATCCAAATATAGAAAAGTCTTCTATTCTTTTACTCTTTGGTTTACCTCTTATTCCAGAATTACGTGATGTTTTCAATGACGCTGCAAATTTAATATCATATCATGACGACTCAAAATCAACGATTAAACGGGGCTGGTTTGAAAGATCGAAAGGAGTTAATCGAGAACAACTCCAAATTGCAATGGATGATATCTTGAATCTTTTTGGAAAATATATGACCACTTCTGAAGATCAAGAGAAAAACTCAGTAGTACAATAAAAAGAAATAATTTTAGTCTCTTTCCAGAAGTTCTAGATAACTCAAGAGTTTCTCTGACGTTTCATCTCTTTGTTCTTCTAAAACTGGTTTTTTTATAGTTTTAGGTTGGATTATTGTTGATTTAATTGGAATTACAGCTTCTTTTGATTCAATTAGACTTCTTATAGCTGCATGGATAATATGACTTGCAAAATCAACCGCCCCCTCTGACTCAATTGGTAGCTGCATTGCTTCTTTTAATAATCTTCGAATTTGAAGAGCAGTAATGGATTCTGTAACATTTACTTGACCTATGGGAAAACCTCGTTGGACAAAACTTAATTGTATCCCTTTTTTTGCTTTCCCTACTGTAAAGGCAACCTTCTCACTGTCAGGGATTAGAATGTGATTTTCCTCAATTTTAATTTCCATAGGAATAATGAAATCTATGGTTTCAGCCAGATATCCCTCCTCTTTACGGACTTTCTTGGTTTTAACTTCAGATGTGGAGCCTAAGTTCTCTTCACGAACTTGATGGATTGCTTCTCGAATTATCTTAGCAGCGAAATTCATAGACCCGATTCCATCTTCAAAAATACCCAACCCTGTCATGTTCATCTCGTAAGCCAAAAGATAAAGGAGCTCTTCACTAGTAATCTTAGTTGAAACTATTGTGGTTCCAATAAGTTCACGTTGGCCAGCTGGACCTTGTAAATGGAATGTTAGACGAGCATTCAAGCCTTCTGGTTTAATTATCTCAACTTTGAAACCCATTCCCTGAGTATCGGGTAAAGTTATAATTCCTTCAACACTTTCTGTTTCAACAGGGATATCTAGTTTTGCATATTCAGGAAGCTTCTTCTCCTTGATTTCTTTCTTCTTTTTTTCCTTTTTCTTCTCTTCAGTTAAGTATTTCTTTACAATATCATCAAGACTCATATTAGGTTTTTCTGTTATTAATACTAGACATGTGACTATATCTTTTTCCTGTAATTGTCCTTTCAAGAAAACATGAAATAATTCTAATATTTTTTCCCGATTTATTAGCTTATGCTTTTCAAGTCCTTGTGATTTTTGAATGAAGGGTAAATATTTCAAAAGTACATCAGTTACAAGAGGAATTGGAATCCCTGAAGTAACTGCCATTTCAAATACATCAGCATACCCAGTATTAACGATCTCTACAGCTTCAGTAGCTTCTATTCGGAAAAAGTCCACCAAATGACTGATTTGGGGATTAACTTCTGCTATTTCGTGTTTCAATATGTCTTGAACTTCATGTACGGCAGATTCGGCCTCTACTACCGTAGAATACGATTTAGTTTCTACTTCTTGGGAAGGGGGTGTTTCCTTCACCATTTTTGCTGGGGTTAAGATTGTTTCAGTAGAAGATTCTTCTGTTGCG
>JBHLPG010000166.1:0-8458 GCA_048939725.1 Promethearchaeota archaeon
GAAAAGGAATCTATGAAGAAGGGGAGATCATAACCATACAAGCCAATAATAATTCCTGCAAACAGGGGACCTATGAGAGCGGAGGTTTGATATGCACCAGCGCTTAAAGAATTTGCCGCAAGAAGATCCTTATTGTCCTTAACTAACTTGGGAATGGAAGCACCACGGGCAGGATAAAAGAATCTGGCGAATATAGCGTTGCAAAACGCTATTCCAATGATCCACCAAAGACGAACATCATCAGGAAAGATAGCTGTGAAAGGGATAATAATAATTGCACAAGCTTGACCTAGATCAGCAAAGGCCATAGCATATTTACGATCAATTTTATCAATAACAACTCCAGCCCAAGGGCCTATCAGAATCATTGGTATCGATTGTGCTATTGCTAATAATGCCATTGCATAAATTTCCCCTGTTAGATTGAAAACAAGAAATAATATCGCAATATACGAGAATTGAGAGCCAATATTTGACACCAATTGTCCAGTAAGGAGTTTGCCAAAGTTGGGATACTTGAGAGGAATGAAGTTTGATTTTTTACTAGTGTTTGTCGGCTCTTGTTTCACTTGATTTGTCACCAATCCCTGTTAAAGGCTGGGTTTTATTGATTCTACTTGAAAAAGTAATTGACAATCTCATTGTTTATAAGTTCTTTATCACTAAAAAACATTGATTTTATAGCTTAATCCAGATGAATCTTTGTTCTTTGATCAGAGACCTTTCTTCCGAAACCTTTTAATAAACTGACTTTAATTCTACTACTTTTAAACCAATATTAGAATCCATCCTCTATTATGATGAGCTCTAGTGGATCAATTCTCAAATGAAGTGAATGTTTTACAATTGCTACAAAAATAGAAAGTTGATAAAAGATGACAATGCTAACTTCCGTAACTTATGCTCTTCAAAGTACTCATAGAAACTTTTAACGATCGTTTACACTTATGTTTGGAGTTATTATCTCACTAGCATTCGTACAAGGAGTTCTTATGAAGTGAAGTGTTCTGTGAAACACCTATAAAAGATGGCAAATACAGAAATTACTTCTTATAGCAGATTCTTCCCAGAATTTTCTGGGATTTAAATGATAGTACCTTATTATTTTCAACAAATTGGTTTATTTGACATTTTCCTTATTTGTACAGTAGAGATCACATTCATTTGGTTTTTCTTTCCCAAAGAATTTATTGGAAAAGTATTTTCGATGGTTGGGGCGGTTAATCTTATTAAACTAGGTGCTGTGACTCTCCTTTTTCCTACAATTCTCCCAGTTACTTCAAATTTCTATCAGGTCATTCTGGTGGAGGTCACTACTGTTTTCATCTTGGGAATAATTATATCGACACTGATCTATGAGAAAGAACAATGGGCTCTAACTCGAGAAAGTGCGGGAGCTTTAGCTTTTCGAATATCAGGAATTTCGAGCTTGGTTTGGGCAACATATAAAACTCTGGAACCCTATCAGTATTTCCCTGTTCACTTGAGTTCTTTAAATAGTATTCCAGAGGCAGCTATAGCTACTAGTCTACCTATAGCAGATATTATCCCATCTATCTCAATCTTTGGTCTTTTTATTTTATGTCTGGGGTTTTTTATTCTTTTTATTCGATATAAAAGTAATTATTTTTCCGAAACCTGACCTCTGGTCAGAGATAAACAAAATTAATGGATCAAATTAAGTACCCACCTAAATATTTGCACCTCACTAAATATTTTTAGGGGGTGCTGCACCTACTTTTTTGATAATATAATTTGTCATAGATGTGGAGATCAGGATGAGTAAGCGACACAATTTCTTTCTATCTTTAAAATTAGGGGTTATTTTTGTTATGATCAGTATCACTTTTACCTGTGGTACTTTAGATTTGAGAGGAGTATTTAGTGAGGATAACAGTATCTACCAACCTTTAACAGACTATCATTATCGAATCTCTCCTTCAGTGAAAGTAAATGTTACCAATACGTTAATATGGAATTTAACAGGCCACACAAATGAGGTATGGAGTGTAGCGATTCATCCTGATAAAGAAATCTTAGCATCCGCCTCTTCTGACAATTTAATCAAACTTTGGAATATTTCTAATGGTCAATTAATTAGAGATTTACACGGACATGTCGGTTCAGTGTATTCTCTCGCGTTCGATCCTGAAGGTAAGATTCTAGCTTCTTCTTCTTACGATACTAATGTATTATTGTGGAATATCACAAATGGAGAGATGCTTACTAATTATTCAGAACATTCTGCAGCAGTTTGGTGTGTAGATTTTAGTCCTGATGGGAAAATACTAGCTTCAGGCTCCAATGATAACTCTATTAAACTATGGAACATATCAAACCACCAATTAATTCATAATCTCACAGGTCATAATGCACGTGTTCGAACACTGGCATTTAGCCCTGATGGGCATACACTGGCTTCGGGATCCTATGACAATTCCATTAAACTCTGGAATGTATCAACAGGGATTCTCGTTAAGGACTTGATAAACCACTCTGATTATGTAGTATCTGTAGATTTCAGCCCCGATGGGGAAAATTTAATTTCTGGTTCATATGATCAGCTAATTAATGTTTGGGATATTGAAACTGGCGATGTGAGCAAAATTTTAGTGGGTCATACCAACTTTGTTCGTGCTGTAGCAATGAGTCCAGATGGAGAAGTGATCGCTTCGGGATCTTATGATGGCGGTATTAAATTTTGGGATACTGAAAAAGGTGAACTCATTGGAAATCTGAGCGCCCATACTACCACTATTTTAGATTTAAATTTTGATTCGTTTGGTTTGAAGTTAGCATCATGTTCAAGTGATAGAAGTATTAAATTGTGGAATATTACGGATATTGATTCAGATGATCTACCTGATAATTGGGAACGGCTGTACAATTTAAATCCTGGTGATTTTGGAGACAGAACAGATGATCCTGACGATGATAACTTAATAAATATTATAGAGTATGAATATGGGACTAATCCAAGAAATAGCGATACTGACGGAGATTTACTACCTGATGGGTATGAATATAACAACAATTTAAATGGGAATGTAGATGATGCCGCTTTGGATCTAGATCAGGACGGAATGCCAAACCTGTATGAGTACGAGAATGGTCTACTTGTTGGGACAGATGATGCAGTAGTGGATTCTGATGGAGATGGAATCCCAAATTTGTACGAATATCAAAATGGATTATTAGCAGGGAGTGATGACGATGCAAATGATGATCTTGATAGTGATGGTCTTCCTAATCTTTATGAATATCAGAATAACTTGTTGATAGGAGTGGATGATGCTTCTGAGGATCCAGATGATGATGGACTCTCCAATTTGGTTGAATATTCCATTGGTACTGATCCTCGTGATTCTGATTCAGATAATGACGATTGGTCTGATGGAATTGAACGACAATGGGGGACGAATCCAAATGATCCTAATATGAATCCTGCCGTCTTAATTATTCTAATTCTCATCGGAATTATTATTCTTGGAGTGGGATCATTTACTTCAGTGAAATATGGACCACAAATTCTAAAATACATTTTTCCACAGCCTGAAACATCTTGGGCTCAGGACTTACAAATGGGTAAAGCAATCCCGATTGACCTACTCACCGAGATTTTTGAGAAAACCTCGCTAGATATTCCAAGAACTATCAAGAATGAGCTCCCCCAACAACAGCTCATAGGAAAATCTGTCGTCATGCGCTCTCAAATGGTACTATTGAAACCTATTCCTCCTCAAGATGTTAATTGTCAAGTGTGTATGAGCCAAATCGTAGAAACACATTATTTTCAATGTTCCCAGTGTCAAAGGTATGTCTGTATTAATGATTATGTTGATTTACAGGGCGTTGGTCGTTCTTCTTGCCCTAATTGTTCTGGTGATCTTTTAATCTTTCCTTTTTCCTGTTCTGCGTGTGAGTTAGATTATAGTTCAATCAATGAATTGTCTAAACAAGCACGATGCCCACTTTGTGGCTACACATTACCAGACCAAGCCACCTTAATATCTAAAATTATACAAGGTATGAGCCCTTCACAGATGATTCAAGATTTAAGTAAAGAGTCAAGGGAACAGACAAATAGCTCAAAGGAAGATATGAAAAAAATCAAAGAATGAATCTATTTTCTCGCTAATTACCTCTTTCGCTTACGATTCATTACAATGGGTATAAGAGTTATGGGCATCATTATTACAACGAATATTGGTTCTCCCCAATAAGTGGCTCCAGCTGCTTTATAGTATGAATCGTACGTGTCTGTAGGAAGCTCTGTCGTCAATGATATTCCATAACCTCCAGTTCTCAATGTTGCCCATATTATAACATTATATGTCCCATTTTCTAGAATTGCCTGTTCTTTTGAGACGGTAAATTTACCTAAAAATGTCCAATTAGAGGAATACACCTCACCATAGATAACTAGTGGGGATGAACTATTATAATCAATGATGAAATAAGTTCCATTATATGCAAACCATTGAAGGCCTTGAACACGAATTTCATCTGTAATTTGTCCTTGAAAATTATTTCCAGTCACCTCAGTTAGAGTAATCCAGACGTAAGAAAAGACAAAATCATTAACATTATTCGGAATTGTCATGCTTAGAATAATATCAGCTGATGAGAGTTCAAATGGAATTATTTTTCGTATAGCACTGGCCTCTTGAAAATAATATAAGGTAGGTAATACCTGTTCCATCGTATCAAGATATGTAACATTTATTACAATTGAATCTATTAGTTGTGAGTCTCCACTCAGAATGAGGTAATAAGTCTTTGATGTTTCCGCATAGAATGTAGATGAAATAAAATCCCCAGATTTAGCCAAAACAGAACTTTCCTCTCCAAGAACAGTGCGAACTGGTTCAACGATTATCCATTGTGCGTCTGTAGTTCCAACATTATTAAGAATATCAGAGGCTTCAATGACATAGGTCAAATTGAATTGACCAGGAAGATCAGTGAGTTCCGCGAAATAATAAGATCCGTTTGGAATAGGAGTCATAAATACAACATCCCATCCTCCATATGCATTATGATATAGAGTCACATGACCAATTTCTGATGAATCTTTAACTTCTGCTAATATTTCAACTGAATAAAGATTAACTTCAGTCGGGGTTACTTTTTTTGAGACAACCACATAAGGGGGAGTGAAATCTAACCAAAATCCTTCTGTTTCTGTGTTACGATATTTAACTCCAGACCCATCTTCCCAAGTAATGGTGATGTTTAATTTTTTATGGAATTCACGACTCATTTCTAAGGTCCATTCTTGAATTAATGTAGGTAAGTCTACTCCTTGCTCTTCTAATTCTGGTAAGAAGACTTGCTCCCCTCCTGTATAAGCTGCAATCCAACTGAATTGGTTTTCAACGGTTGAGCTTACCCCTGGACTTAAGGTGACGACTGTGTTAATTCTCACTTCTTTCTCTGTTAGATTTGCAACCACATTTAATAGATCAGTCCCGTTGTAGGATCCTTCCCCAGTTGTACCCCCTACAACTTGACTGGGATCACAGTCTTCATCCCCAATCATAATAATCAATTTCTGAGCTTCCGCGCGCCAATCCCAAGAATTTGCTAGGTAGAGGGCAGCTCCCCAAGGTTCATAACTACCTGACGCATATAAGGCATTTATGAAGTCCTTCACAGCATTAAAATCTGTTGTGAATTCTAATTGATTATCTGGGTGAGACATTGGGTTTTCTGAATATTTACTCCATCCATATACAATCACTCCCATTCTTAATTCAGGAATACTTATTGATAAGGTATCTATCATCTCTGTAAGCTTATCTTGAACTGAAGCGATTTCCTCACCCATTGAACCGCTAGCATCAATGATGATAATTACGTCAACAGCTGCAGTAGTTATTTCCTCTAGAACACGGGCACCAATGGCAAATTCAATGGATTCTTCTGGTTCAAGAGTTGGAGTGTTGTAAACTGGAATTGTGGAGGGCGTCAATTCAATGTAAGGAGAATCTACTGTTGCATATCCATTGATATCATGAACTGATTCTGATAATGTATTGGTCAATTCTACTGTGAATTCAAGACTCGAATAGGTTCCTATTCCTGTCGCATTTTTTGAAATTGACATTTCCACATCTTGAGAATCGATGATACTATTTTTTGGAGTAGTTGTTCCAATTTTTAGATTAATTGTGATGCTAGTCATTAAAGAAAAAGTAATTATCACCAATAAAAGTGTCATTCTTCTCTGAATTTTCATTAAAACCCGCCTCATTACAACCTGAGAATATAGTTACCAATTGATAAAATTCTACTTTCAACATATAAAAGGTTAATGTAGAACGAAATTCTTCTTTACTTTTTTCTCCTATTTCGAGATTTGGAAATTGATTACTCGATATAAGATGCAAATTCGCTAACAGATTTTCTAGAGAGAATTTTAGGTTCCTCTGTAGCATAACCGAGTGGAGTTAATGCGAGAAAACGAAAGTTACTTGGAACATTACAAGTTTTCTCTATTGCTAATGGATCTTCATTCGCTATCCATACTGTGGATAATCCCTCAGCTGTTGCTGCAAGAATAACATGTTCAAAAACAATACTACCATCAACCCATGCGAAATTTTTTTGATCAAACTTTCTGATCCATGCTGAATCTTCATCTACAAAAATTGCAATTACAACAGGGGCTTGATGTACCCATTTATGTTTAATGAATTCTAAGCTTTTTTGAGGATTCTTGATTACAACAATTTTAAAGGGTTGTTTATTAGCAGCAGTAGGTGCTAACCTAGCTGCTTGCAATATTTTTGCCAACTGTTTATCTTTGATTGGTTTATTAGGATTAAACGCTCTAATACTTCTTCTGGTTTCGATAACATCATAAAATTCCATCATAATCTCCTCATATCACGATTGATAAGATTTAACCATATTAAAATAAAATATATTATCCCAACCAATCCTCATTAAAAATTTTGAATGTGAATTTAAGCTAACTCTCTAATCCTCTAAAAGGATGAATGATTTTATGTTTTCTCTAACCTGTTCAATGAAGAATTCTGTTTGTTTTGCATCCGTAATAAGCTCTGACCACCTTGTGTTATAAAATCTTCTCGATAACCGCAAGAATAGAATATACTATGACGAATATTACCAAATCCGTCTTGTACATTAACATGAGTGCAATAGATATCTTCAGAATGAACTTGTGGAATGTCCTTGTTCAAAATCGTTGAATCCCAAACGACCCGACCATAAGTTGAATTCTTCCAGAAAAGTGGGTTTTTCATTTTCGAAAAGGTTATTTCTTCTCCGTTCTTTAGGAAAACACTTGCATTAACCTGATTAATGTCAGATTGCTCATCTAGTACATCAAACCGCATGAAAGTGAATTTTTTGCCAATTTGGGTACTCTTATCCCAACATTCATTCACATATTTCGTTTTAATTTGGAAATTAACGATCTCTGGAGGAGTGTGGTCGATAACAGGTGCATTATTCCAAATTATTATCTTCTGGGGTTTTTCTTGAGGTACCACATCTAAATTTAATTCTATTGAATCCGCATAATTCTTCAGGGAGAATTTAGAAGAAAATTTTCCATTAATTTGGGGGAACGGATTGGTCCAAAATTTAGGTATTAATATTGCAACTGTTATTGGTATTTTATAAATAGTTGGATTAATAGAAGATGTAGATACCTCAAATTCTAATTTATTAGGAAAACATTCTACTTTGGAAAATTCAAGTTGTTCCTTAGCAATCTCATATGAAACTAGTTCTCCCCAAGTAGTATACCAAACATTTGACCAATAAGCAATTTGAGCAATGGTGTCAGCATATTTCGTAAAATTAGTCACGCCATAATCTTTACCTAGCGAATTAGTATGTCCATACCCTTTAAAGACTTGATAACCAGATTTACGATATATATTTTTCATAATAGAGATAATTTGATTTAAATTTCCATCATTAATCCCATGAAGTGAAATAGTGGTACCTTCTTCGTGCCAATCAACGGGAGGCCAGCTTGTTCCTGAATTCTTGATGGTTCGACCGAGATCAAAATATTCTTTGACATATTTTTCCCCTCCTAAATCACCATAAGGATATGCGAAGACAATTGGGGTAAAACTGAATAGCTCCTCAATACCAGTTTTACCCCATTTGACAAAATACTCTTGATCTTGCTCGCTACATTTTGAAAGTTTAATATGTTTTCCGCAATGGGACTGAATGTCGTGCCCCCGAAATAATTCATCCAATAAGAACGCATAACGCCAAAAAGAGTAGTTTGGATAACTTCTATATGATGGTGCAAAAAGAGTATGAGATATCCCAAATTTCTCATCAATCGGTCCAAGATACACATCGGAAGAGCGGGCATCATCCCATGACATTATGAATGTTGTATTACAATCCTGCCAAAAGTGAGTTACATAAGGTTTTCCCCATATTTCTCCTCCGATAGTTG
>JBHLPG010000167.1:0-8434 GCA_048939725.1 Promethearchaeota archaeon
CTTTTCCAAGCTGTAAACATGCATGCACCGAATTGAAGCGGTTCCCCTGAGAACTCAATGTTAATTCCCGTAACCATCACTCCTGCAGCAAATGCTTGTGCTAATAAAGAGCTTGTTTGCCTTATATCGTACGCTATATAGACAACTTCATCTTTTAATCCCTGTTCAAATTTCAAGAATGTACCAAATGCTAGACCTATTCGAAAAAGATTTTGTGGGGTTATCTCATTATTAAAAACTCCTCGAATATCATAAGCTCTAAAAATATGTTTGAAATCGTTATAATTCATTTTACACACACTCTAAATATTATGTAAAGAGCGCCCCCATTTTGGCTATCTCTTTTTGTGCTTCTAGTGGATCGTCATCCTTTAAATAACATAGAAAATAATACTTATTACTACATATCTGTATGACAAGTGACCCATACCCCTTAGGATTAGTTAAACACCAATAATCTGGATGGGCATTAAGTATCGAGATATACTTTACACCAGCAAGTTTAATAGATGAAGGAAATGTTACCCATTCAGATAAAAGGTAATAGCCATCTATAAAACTTTTATCACCAGCTTTTGGAAAAGCGCCTGTATGATAGAATATATTTCCATAAGGATCAAGTATAATAAAGCCAGTGATAATGTGCTCATCTATAAGTCTCTTAAGAAGTGTTCGATATGGCATAAGTTCAACTCAAAATTTTAATTATTGAGATGGCATTTTAAATGTCGTGATTGAAATAATGATGCCTCATGTTCATCTATTAATTGGATTAATTGGTGCTAATATTTTTGTGTTTACAGGTGCATCTCCTTCTTATTCATATTGGTTTATTCTAGGATCCATTCTTCCAGATATTGATTTCATTATTAACATGTTATTAAAGAGAAATAGTCATAGACAATTACCAACACATTTTCCTTTTACCTATTTATTGGGAGCTCTCCTTCTAGCAATTTCTGGCTCCTTAATACTTTTTTGGTTTTTTATCGGAGCTTTAATCCATACTTGCTTAGATGTTGTTGATTGGGAAATATATTTCTTGGCACCCTTTTCAAAGAGACCTTTAACTGTTTTTGGTTTAAATTATGAGGAAATGGCTAGGGAGGGAAAAATTTTTGGTTTCTTTAAGAGATACTATCAAGAAAAACAAATAATTATCATTGAAATACTAGTTTTCATTGTATGGATTTTAACATGTTTTTTAAATCCTTTTTAAATTAAATGACATAGAATATTGATATGAATCATTTTTTATTGGTTTTGAGAAAGTATTCTCGACTGGTATACGCCTTTATAGGATTTAGTTATTAAATGAAATCCGATAATAACGATCTCAAAACCACTATTTGTCCCCAATGCCATAAAATGGTTCCCATCACTCAATTTTGTATTTTTTGTGGCATCAAACTTGATATGAAAGCTATGGGAGTCCCAGATCACCCAGCATTGATAGAATGTCCCCATTGCCATGCTGAAGTTCCTAAAACATCTTATTGTATTTCTTGTGGCAAACAAGTTGATTTGATATCCCAAGAGCTAGAACCACCTGTTTCTAAAACTACAAAATGTCCTTTATGTCGTCGTGAGGTACCTACATCTCATAATTTCTGCCATTTATGTGGTGGAAGATTGAAAAAGAACCAAGGGGAGATAGATCAGGGTGTTTTTTGTACTAGATGTTGGAAAGCAAATCCCCCAGAAACTGAATATTGTATCCATTGTGGAATGAATCGTCAAAAAAGGGAATCAAGAATCCTTGAGGAACCATTTGAAGGTTTTCAACTTGATCTCTCACACTTTTTTCAACCAGTTTCTTTTCCACTTTCAGCTTTAAGACAAAGTCTGACTTCATCAAAAGATTTCCCATTAAAAAGCACCGTAACTCATTCGAAGTATTTTGGAGTTACTAGAACACGAAAAGCTTCCTTAATATTTAGGAATTTTGGTGGTTTTGACGGAAACAATTTACTCCACTACGCTGGAACCTTTATTCTATTACTAATAATCTATCTCTTTTGGTATTCAGGTCGTTACGCAGATATTACAAACAGTATTGACCTTTTTACGGATGGAGTTATTATAATTGTTTTCGGAGGTATAATTTTGACCGTTCTGTTAATGGTTCCCATCTGGCTAGCAACGTTCATGTTATATCGAAATACTGGATATCGAATGAATTATAGGTTAGATTCTTCCCGTGTTTTTATTACAGTTATATTTAATCTTCTTTGGATACTTTTTCCTTTCTTTGGGCCAATAATCTTACAGTTGGGTGATTTTAAAGATCCTCAGGAACGTGTAATTGTACATAAGTCATTTATACGTGGTATTGTATTAGGATCAATTTTAACCATTAGCGGCACTTTGATATTAGCCTTCCTTAACCTTTTGACTCTAGGTATACCTGGAATGTTTGCTGGAATATTATTTCAGAATCACCCAATTAAAAGTCATCTGCTTACAACCTATTTCGGGGCTACTTGGATCTCAATAATCCTCCTCTTACCATTCGGAGATTACTTTGATAAGGTCATCAAACGTTGGAATCAATTCGGGTACCTTATTTTACTCGCAATAGGATTGCTACTTCTAACGCATTCTTTTAATTTGATGGGCTTACTCTCACAAAGTGTAAATCGTGCTTAGTTCAATGGTTTTTATTGGATTGATTATGTTGAAATATAACTATTTTTTTATTCTACTTGATCTAAAATTACCTACTGTCTTATTAATATTAAGAGGTATTTAATTGCCCCCTGAAGAACCAATAAGAATAACTGTCGTTGGTACGGGTAAAATGGGTTACTATCATGCCCGTTTACTCTCACGATTGGGTTACTTAGACTCTATTGTCGATTCAAATCCTAAAATTGCTAAAACAGTCGGAAAACAGTTTGGTAAACCTTGGTTCTCAAGTATTGACGATATGGCTGGTGTACAAAATCCTAACGGTGCTATTATTGCTGTTCCTACAGAGACCCATCCTCAAGTGGCCTCTGAAATAATAACATTTATTCCAGAAATTAAAGCTCTACTAATAGAAAAGCCAATCGCTCCTTCTGTGAAGCAAGCCCTAAAATTAAAAACTAAATTAGCAAAATCCGAAACTAAAGTTATTGTTGGGCATATTGAGGTTTTTAATCCAGTAGTCACCAGAATAGCTGAAATTCTTAATAAAAATCTGATAGGGGAAACTCGTTCAGTAATCTTCCAACGGCGTGGTGCTGTTGCAGAAAAGAGAATAGAGTCAATCGGTGATGTTTACGAGGATATTGGTGTTCATGATTTTGATATCGCATTAAGACTGTTCATTAAGGGAAATATGAAGTTATTCTCAACTGCAGTTAAGCTAAATGGTTTAGCTAATTCAAGTATTATTGTTATCTCTTCTGAAGAAAGAGAATTTAACGTTACTTTCTTAATGAGTCGTGAATACGCTGGGAAATTACGAACCATTGATATTGAAGGAACTCAGGCCACTCTTTGCGCTAATTTACTAACTCAGATATTAGAGATGCGTAGCTTAGAGATTGCACGAGGAGATAAGGATGTATCCGCTATTAGCATACCATTTTCAAATGGAGAGCAGATCAAAGTCTATGGTGAGCCTTTACTCCATGAAATATGGAATTTTGTCGACTGTATTCGAGGAAGAGCGAAACCATTAGTTTCCATTGAAGATGGCATCAATGTACTTAAGATCGTTGAGGCAGCAAGAAATAGTATCGAAAAGAAAAATATAATCCAGCTTCAAATTTAAGAAATTCAAATTTTTTCAACGATTAAAAACCATGCTGTGATTCTAGGGTCAAATTCATGGTAAATTGGAAAAGGATAGAATTTTAGATGGTGTTTGTTTTCTTCTGAATCGACTAAAACTGAATCAAATACTTTTTCATCCAAATCTTTTTGATAAATCAAGTCTCGAAATTGGGTTGCAAGGCCTGCTTCCTGAAAGGGATGAAAATTAAGAATATTTATAGCTTTTAGATCAAAAACTTCTGTGAAGTCGAGCATTTCTTGGGCACTCTTATTGTAGGCGAGTACTCGTCCCATATTATCTATTTTCAGCCAGCCTAATGGCAAATTCGCAACAAGCGTCTCATATTCTTTGGTTACTTCTCGCAAATATCTTTCAATTCTTCTCTGTTCTGTAATGTCTGAAACGGTCACAACAGCCCCGACAACCTTATCATCTGCTATAAGAGGAACAGATGAGACTGAGGCCTTTACCTCCTCCCCTTGTGCAGTCATATAAGTTAGAAGAAGATGGCCCCCACTTTTCTTACCAGTCATCCGTTCTTTAGTGATTTCTTTTACTCTGGTATGTTCATACGATGGAAAAATGTCAAAAATAGTTTTACCAACTAGTGTGTGTTTCTTATACCCCAGCATTTCCTTTAATCTCGGGTTAGCAGATGTTATTCTCAAATTTCGGTCATATGTGTACAATCCATCAATCATAGAATCAATTATTGACTCTAGAAATTCCTTAGTGCTTCTTAATTCCTTTTCACGTTCTCTATCCAGGGTTATATCTCGGATGAAACCATATGTTTCTATTACCTTATTATTTTCATCTTTAATGGCAGCAGCTGTCACACGAGCAAAAACTTTTTCACCTGCACGATTGTAAAATTCCAATTCATAATTATCTTCCGTTTCTTCCCCTTGAAGACGCTTTTTGGTCTTTTCTTTGAGTAATTCAGCGCTTTCAGGGGTAACGAAATCCAAAACTGATACTCCTATCATTTCATGAGGGCTATAACCTAGTAATTGTGCAACGCTCTCATTGACATAGATTGTACTCTCATTGCTAATGTCAGTTATCCAAACACCGATTGCTGCCTGTTCAATCAGAGTTTGAAAACGCTGTGCATAAGATCTTGTCTCTTCCTCGGCCATCTTTTTGGCTGTAACATCCCGCATGACTTTGGCAATACGATAACCTTTGCTATGCTCAATAATAAAAAGTGTAACCTCTAGAATGTGGTTTGATCCATCTTCAGCATTCTTTATGCAATATTCAAGAAATTTCGGAGATTTGGGAATTCTTTGGGGGACCATGAATTCTTTAATTTGAGCAATTATATTGGCAGAAGGATTCTCAATCTCCATTGGTTCTAATTGTTCAATAATGTTCCATATGGACTGACCGAGGGTATCTTCTGCTGAAAATCCAGTAATTATAGTGGCAGAAGGATTCCAGTCTAAGATTGTTCCTTCTTGATCCATTATGATTATCCCTTCAATTGACCCCTCAACTATCTTTCGATGTTTTTCTTCTGAATCAATAAGAGCTTGTTGAGTTTTCACTTGTTGTGTTATATCTCGTACAATTGCTTGGATACCAGTAACGGTTTGAGTTTTCTTTCCATATATAGGTCTCGCAGTAATATCTAAATGTAAGATTTGGTCGTATTTTGTTCGAGAACGTAACATACGGCTTTCAGTATTACCTTTACATATAGAATTCAGCATTTCGTGCCATTTTCTGAGATCTTCTGGATAAGCTAATTCTTCAATGGATAGTTCTTGGCTTTCTTTAAACGTATACCCGTAAATCGATAAAAAATTACGATTAGTTTCTTGTATTTTTCCTTCAGAGTCTAGAATTAAGATTAAACCTGCTGAATTCTCAAATAAATCCCTATAACGCGCTTCAGATTTTTGTAGTTCTTTTTGAAGCCAATATCTGTCGATGGTTTGTCGAATAGAAGTTGCCATAAGACTAAAATACCCAGGTTGTACTCTTTTAATGAAATATCCACTTGCACCTAGTTGTAACGCTTCAGATGCGATTTCTTCAGAGCCTTGTCCAGTAACAAAGATAACAGGAGTATCTATTTTCATGGTTGCAAACTTTCTCATAAGATGGATACCATCAGAAGGAAAAGTTTTCCCCTGTACCTGAATTGTGCCAGGAAGACGATGATCACAAAGTATACAATCGAATGTGTCTGATTCCAGCTTTTCTATTGCATTATTTGCAGTAAGTGCAGGTGTAATTTTAAATCCTGGATCTACATCTTGGAACTTTTTCACTAGAAGTCGAATAAACCATTCATCATCATCGATAGCAAGTATCTTGGCATCTTTTAATGCCTTTTTGCCATGAGGTCGTGTTGCCATGTGTTATTACCATCATATAAACTGTCAGTTTATGAATTCAATTTTTATACTTGGATTACATTTGTTATAATTAATGTAAAGTAAAAATTATTGTATTATACGAAAATTTTTGGTAAGAGTAATATTTTGAATCTTTCTTTCTCTGTGTGTAATAATCAAACTCTAGATTTGATTTTATCTTATAACTTTTTAGATTCAACAAAGAAGATTCCGATTAAAAATCTATCCATATCACTAATAAAGGTATTTTAAATTTGATTTATAGAATGAAAAATTATTGGATTCTTCTCTCTAAAAATCGCAGCCTCCTGATAAAAAAATCTTGTATAAGAAGGAAATTGTAGTTGAATTTATTCAAGAACATATACAATGCAACCTTACTAAATTTACAGAGCCTCTTTATTAACCAACATGAAGATAAAGATGTAATTAATCATTTCTGTAAAGATTTGTTAAAAAGAACAATTTTTTTCGCTTTTTGCGCCTCATCCTTGAATAAAGAATCTCCCTCTTCGATAGTGAATTTTTGGGAACGATCTGATATCCTTTCTATAGAATTATCCTATGATTTTGCAGAAATTACCAATATTTTTTTTCCTTTAGATTCTAAGAGAATAAAATCGTTGAAGAAAACAGAAAGAAAAATTGTGAATAGCACATTAAAAAACTTTATTAAGACATTTACATGGGATCTCAATCTAAAATCACAAATTGACGAAACTACAGTCACACCTGTAATTTTTGAAACTATTTACTATTTAGAAAATTTAGGGAATCTAGGTCTTGCTTATACACCATATATACTTGCCACTTGGATGATTAAATCATGTTTTCAACGTCACTTGGGACGAATTCTGAATATAAAACATTTCTCACTAAATAATCTTGAATCTGTGGATGGAGACATGATTGAGACCCTAAAAAAGACTATTTCAGAAATTAGAATCCTAGATATCTCTGTTGGGAGTGGAACATTCTATCTAGCTGCCTTAGAATTTCTATTAGCTTTGCATAAGCGGCTTTTTCAAGAAGAAAAAGCTCCCTCAATTAAGAAAATATTGAAGAATAATCTTTATGGCATTGATATTGATGAAAAAGCTCTTAAGATATGTAAGATTAGACTTATTTTGTTATTACTTGAAGAAAACCCCAATTTTCAGATTAATGATATACTTGAAATTTTAAACAGCATTAATTTAAAAACTGGTAATACTCTGGTAGGATTTATCACAGATCCAAAATATGATAAAAATTTTGATAATAATGACTTCAAAAGATACTTACTTGAAGGTATTGAAAACGAGATAAACAATGGACAGCAGTTTATTAATGACCTAAAGGTCTTTCATTGGTATAATGTATTTCCTGAAGTATTTAAGACGACAGGAATTTCTGGATTCGATATTATAATGGGGAATCCTCCTTATATTGGATATCGATATTTAGATGATGTACAAAAACGTATATTAAAAAATCTTTTTCCTAAAATCTATACAGGATTAAATGATTACTATTATTACTTCATTTGGAGAGTACAACAATTACTTACTCCCAACGGCAGCAGTGCCTTACTAGTAGCCAGATATTTTTTAGAAGCAAGATATGCAAAGAAATTAAGATCTCATCTCGTTAGTTCTAAAAGTATTGACATTTTAATAGATTTTCGCGAATTCAAGTTATTTCCTAAAGGAATCAATTCAGTCATCCTTTATATGACAAATTACATTAATTCTAATGATAATATCCCAGTATATATCTTGAAAAATCATAAAATCCCATTACAAACAGTTTTACAAGAGTTAGATACTATTTTTGATTCAAACCACTTAGCTGATAAGACAAGATTTCAGAACTTCATGTATATACAAACTGAACTAACAGATAGTCGGTTTCTATTGGTACCAAGAACTTTAAAGGACTTAATAAATCGAATTGAAGATCAGGGCGTTCCTTTAAACCAAGTTTGTGATATTGGAACTGGTTATCATTCAGGAAAAGATCTAATATTCTCTCCAAATATAATTGAAGAGGAAGGAGGATTTTATGTAGAGATTAAGGAACAAGATACCATCATTCGTCACTCTCTAGAGAAAGATGTGATTAAAAGAATTATAAAATCAACAGATATTCTACCTTACAGAATCAATGAGGTAAAAAAGAAGTATGTCATATTTACGAAACGAGGCATTAATATCAATGATTATCCACTCACAAAACAATACTTAGAGAAATATAAAGAGGTTCTTAAGAAAAGATATGAAGTAAGGAAGAGCTTAGCAAAATGGTATGAAATTGCTCA
>JBHLPG010000015.1:0-33081 GCA_048939725.1 Promethearchaeota archaeon
TTCCTGTTATTTCAATTCATTCTAGAGATTTTCAGTTCTTCACCCTTGATTCAAGTAAAAAAGATTCAACTCCTTTTATTTCTCGCATTCTATGGTCAGTGTTTAGATTTCCTGCTTTTCATTAATATCTAAACTAAATACTATAGAATTTAAGGTAAAATTGATTAATTTGAACCTTAAGGGGAGAAGAGGTTCTTTTCCTCTTATCTCTAATCTTATTTACTCTTTGCTTTTTATTCACGCTATCAAGACATCTATTTTGATATGGCTTACCATACTTGATTTAAAGTGAGGAGGATGAGGAAAAAACGACTGTAATAGAGTAAGATTTATAAAGGGGGGAAAAAACCGCTAACGCGTGTGAGTTGGAATATGACTCACGAGAAAAGGTGAAACTGAAAATGGGGTTTGCACGCGCAAGAATTGAAAAACTAATTAGAACTGCTGGTGCACATCGAGTAAGTGCAGGAGCTATTGACCGCATGAATGAAATCTTAACTGATTATAGCACCACAGTTGCAAAATATGCTGTTGAAATTGCTCAACACTCTGGCCGTAAGACGGTAAAAGAGTCCGATATTAAGTTGGCAGCAACAAAATAGGGATTCTAGTCGTTTTACGAGAATTTGAGGACTATTCCTCCCTTTCCTTCTTTTTTCTTATGGTCTCATATTTCTTGAATCACTTATTCTTTGGAGGCTTTTCCTTGATTAGCAACTTTTTGGATAGCCTTGCTTATTTCTTCTGGATCTCCCAGATAATAATGTTTAATGGGTTGGATGCTGTTATCAAGCTCATAGACCAGAGGAATTGCCGTTGGAATATTTAATTTCAAGATTTCATCATCTGGAACATTATCTAAGTATTTTATTAAAGCACGAATGCTGTTTCCATGGGCCGTAATTAAAACTTTTTGCTTAGATTTAATTGTAGGAAGTATAACCTCATGCCAATAGGGAAGAACTCTAGTGACGGTGTCTTTAAGACATTCAGTCAAAGGAAGTTCCTTATCAGTCAAGTTACTATACTTTGGATCTTTACCTGGAAATCGATCATCATCTCTCGTAAGGGCAGGAGGAGGAGTGGCGTAACTTCTTCTCCATATCAAAACTTGTTTTTCACCATGCTTTTTAGCAGTTTCAGCCTTATTTAATCCTTGAAGCGCGCCATAATGTCTTTCATTTAATCTCCAAGAACGATAGACAGGAATCCACATCAGATCCATTTCATCTAAGACTATCCATAAGGTTCGGATAGCTCTCTTCAAAACTGAGGTGTATGCAATGTCGAAAGTATACCCTTTGTCTTTAAGAACTTGAGCTGCTTCCTTGGCTTCTTCAATCCCTTTCCTCGAGAGGTCTACGTCTGTCCAACCAGAAAAAAGACCATTTCTATTCCAAGTTGACTCACCATGGCGTAGAAAAACAACTTTATGCATTGTATCACCTAATTTCCTTCAGCTAAGAAATATAGGTATATCTTACACGAAGATTTTTGGCTAATATTATACTATCCCTCCAAAAAAATATGATCTTTTTCTCAAACAATCCAATAACGAGTTACTTTACTTTTCTCTCGCTTCTTCTTCACGAAACCATCTTTCACTAATTGATTAAGATAAATTTCTTCTGTGGTCTTCTTTCGATGAGTAATTCGGGCGATATAACCAGCGGTTACGGGCTCCTCAAAGCGTTTTAAGATTGTGTAGGTACGTCTGAGGTATCTTGGAATGGGTACAAACTTTTCATGGGTTTTAATCTCTGAAGCGATTTCTCTAGAAATCCCCGCTTGCCTGGAATCCAGTATCAGATTGATAGCCTCTTTTACTGTGATTATCTTTTCTTTACTTTTCCAGGAGGTTTCAATACCAGTAAGGAAGTCATTTATTTGCATGTGACTGTTTTTGATAACTTCTAATGCGCTAGGAGTGATCTGGAAATCCATTGCTTTCAGTTTGTCTAATAACTCAGTTTCGGACATAGTTGCGCCTCAAATTTGAAAGTTTAGTCAAAAACAGACAAATATATATTCTTCTCTCTCAAAAGTTTTTCGCTTGGATCAATGTTCAAATACTTCCACTCGGTTAAAACTTAATATATCTCATTTAATTAAAGTGATTGACATCAATAAAAAAGAGAGGAATAAAAAAATCTATTTTACGTAATTAGGGTCCTATAAATAATCTTTAAGTAAGTTTCTACCTTTGTTATCAACTAAAGGATTATAGAGATGGTAAAAAATAGCTTAAACTGTTGATCAACAAGATTTTTAAGATGAAAAACTAATAATACCTTAGAAATGAAGAAGTTCAGAGATATTCAGCGAACATGTGTTTTTAGAGAAAACCAGATATGTACATACTGGCCAAAAACAACGCAGTGTCATTTGATTGCATGTCCTCTTTTTTCCTACAAGGTTTCAAATCAAACAAAGAAGGGGATTAAAAAGAGGATGACGGATTCTATAGCATTTGATATCAATGACTTTGATATTAGCACAACAACTCTTGATTTGATTAAAGAGGTTAGACAAAACGAATTAACACATCCTAGAGAAGCTACCGAGAAAAACAAAGAATCTAGTATTATTATGAAACCTGTGCGACGAATGACGTGTATTGTGTGTGGGGAGCTCATAACAGACGACAAATTCTCTACTATCCGGGATCCCGATGGCGTAATAATTTATATCCATTCTAAAGGAAAATGTCAAGCACGAAAGGATCAATTTCTTGGGGTAAGGGAGAAGTGGTTAGAAACACATACTCCAGAAGAATAGGGAAGAATTATAACGGAAACTGACTTTTGATTTTCCTTAATAATAGCCCTCTGTAATAAAAAAAAGGAGATCACTACTTCGGTAAATAAGTAAGATCTCTAAAGAATTTAGGGAGAAATAGGAAGAAATCTTAATTTTTCTTTTCTATCTCGAACTGAGATACGAGTTGGGCGAGTTCTTGAACTGCGGAGCTATTTTCGATTGAACTCTTATCATTCTTGATATATTACTAAGCAATTAATATCCTCCCAATAAGTATATTATTCACTTACTTACAAGAGACCTATCAAGATTAAATAAAATAGGGATTGATGTAGAGAATCGTTACTCAGATTAGTTAGAGTGGTTTCTTCTGCAGGAATCATGGATAAACTCAAGAAAATCATTTTAAGAAGGAAAAAGAAATCCAATTCTAAATGAAAAATAAAGCGTGAATCAAGATGTCGATCAAAAGTGAAGATTTTGTCCAATTAAAAATACCTAATTCTCCCACTCTTTCTCCAGATGGTAAAAAGTTAGTATTTGTGATTAAACAGGTGGATCAAAAGACCAATAAGTATAAAAGTCCAATCTATTTAAAAAATGCAGGAGAACCAGGATATAAGCAATTTACGGCAGGAATACATGTAGACACTGCTCCTCAGTTTTCCCCATCAGGTGAGTATCTAGCTTTTCTTTCTTCTCGAGCAGAAAAAGGAGTTCAAGTATTCCTTATGCCTGTAACTGGTGGAGAAGCGGTTCAAGTAACAAACTTCCCACAAGGGGTGATGGCTTTTAATTGGAGTCATAATAGCAAGTTGATTCATGTTATTGCTAGGGTAAATGAGGCAGAATTGGAATTTGTATTGAATCCTGAAAAAGAAATCCCTCCATCATATGTTTTAGAACCAGCATCTTATGAGTCTTATATTACAAAAAAGGAGCAGCTGAAAAAATTAGAGACTGATCCCAGAGTCATAACTGAGGGTTATTGTAGGGAAGGAACATCCTATTTAGATGGTCGTTTTACTCAACCATTTGTTGTTGATATTTCCGATTTTAACAGTTATTCTGAAAAAGAGAAACCACTGAAAGCTATTCATTTAGGGGAGTTTGGATTTCATTTTGGATTAGGAACTTTCAGTCTTGATGATACGAGAGTGTACTTATCCAAATATAGGGAAGATCCAACCGTTTCTTTGATTCAAGACATATTGGAAGTTTCTATTTTTGATCCTGTAGAAATTATATTAGGCACAACTTTTAGATGGGTAGAGAATCTACGAATATCTCCTGATGGGAAATATCTCTCCTTTCACTCGATTAGGGAAGAGATGGTTTATGACAACGTTCAAATTTTCCTCTTTAACCTAGAGAAAGCTGAACCAAATCAGTTTATTTGCTTGACAGAAAGCTATCCGTATTCAGCACTTCAATCTATTTGGGCAGATAATAAAACGCTTGCTTTTCTAAGCCCAAATAACGGAAAAATAAATATCTACAAGATTGATATTAATTCAAAGGAAGTGACACCGCTCGTACAGGGAGATCGTAATATTATTTCGTTTTCAATTTCCCAAAATCATGAGTGTATTGCTTTCGAGGTATCTCATGTTTCATTTCCACGGGATATTTTTTGGTGTAAGAGTGATGGATCTCAAGAAGAGAGATTAACACAAATAAATAAGGAATATTTGCAAACGCATATCCCTGCAAAGGCAGAAGAATATTCATATGAACGAGAAGGAATTAAATTGCAAGGTTGGTTGTTAACTCCTCCTGATTTCGATCATAACAAAAAGATACCTGTAGTTCTAGAAATTCACGGTGGACCTGCAGTAATGTGGACCCCCCATGAGCATACAATGTGGCACGAATGGAACACAATTGTATCAAAGGGCCATGCTGTTGTTTTCTGTAATCCAAGAGGATCCGATGGATATGGGATTGATTTTCGTGCTGCTGTGTTTAAAAATTGGGGGCATACGGCTGCAAACGATATTTTGGAAGCTTTAGACACGGCACTAGCAAAATTTCCATTTTTAGATCCAGATAGAGTTGCTGTTACTGGTGGAAGTTACGGAGGATATATGACTTCATGGCTTGTGACTCAAACTAATCGTTTTAAAGCGGCAATCAGCCAGCGTGGTGTTTATGAGTTTGTAGCTTTTAGTACAACAACAGATATTCCAATTTGGTTTGAAAAACAGTATGAAGGTGAGATACTTGATCGTTTTGCAGACATCTGGAAAGATTCTCCTGTCGCTCATATCAGAAATTTACAAGCTCCTCTTCTAATTATTCATTCTGAGAATGATTATAGGGCTCCCATTATTAATGCAGAGCAATTATTTTGGTTAGGAAAACGATATGGAAAAGTTGTAGAATTTGTTCGCTATCCTAGAGATGGACACGAACTTTCACGGAGTGGTGAACCTCGTCATATTGTAGATCGAATAAATCGAATTGTTAACTGGATTCAAAGGTATAACAAATAATAGGACGATACTTAAATGACTGTAAAATTTTGGAGACGTCCTTCCTCTGGACGTTCATCTGTACATGCATGTAATGGCATGGTGGCCTCATCTCAACCACTTGCATCACAAGCAGGAATCAAGATTTTTCAATCTGGAGGAAATGCCTGTGATGCAGTTGTTGCCATGGCAGCTGTACTAAATGTTGTTGAACCCTTTTCAACGGGAATCGGTGGTGATGCTTTTGCGCTTTTATATATACCAGGAGAAAACAGCCCAAAATCAATAAATGGATCAGGGTATGCTCCAGAGGGATTGACTTACAATTATCTCATAGATGAATTAAGTTTGGTTCAAATGCCAATTACAGGTGTATTACCAATAACTGTCCCCGGTGCCCTTAGTGCCTGGGAGATGATTCATGAAACGTATGGAAATCTTCCATGGGAGGATATTTTCCAACCTGCGATCAAATATGCTCAGGACGGATTTCCTGTTAGTCCTGTTATTGCTCAAGTTTGGAATGAATTAGTTCCCAAACTCCTCAAGCATGAAGGAGCGAAGGAAACTTATTTAGTCAGTGCAGAAAGAGCTCCAAGAGCAGGAGAAATCTTCAAACAAAAGGGTTTGGCGTCTACCTTTAAAAAAATAGCAAAACATGGTAGTGGTACATTTTATAAAGGAGAACTTTCAAATCAGATAGCTGAATTTTTACAACGAGAAGGGGGATTCATTAAAACATCAGACCTTGAAAAGTATAAAGCTGAATGGACAACACCAATTTCACGAGAGATATATAGTAATATAGTTTGGGAACATGGGCCAAATGGCCAAGGTTTAGTAACCCTTCTTATTCTTAGCATTCTTGAAGAATTAGATATTGCTAGGTACCCCCATAATTCAGTAGATTATTTGCACTACTTAATTGAAGCCAAAAAATTAGCATTTTCAGACGCCTTTGCTTATCTTGCAGATCCAGAATACATGACAATTCCCCTTTCAAAGCTTCTTTCAGAAGAATATGCTCAAATCCACGCTTCCCAAATCAACCCAAGATATGCAATGAAGTCAATTCCCGCTCCCATTCAAATGGGTAATGATACTGTCTATCTTACTGCAGCTGATAAAGATGGGATGGCGGTCTCTTTTATCAATTCCTTATTTTATCGTTTTGGCTCTGGAGTAGTTGATCCAGAATTAGGTATTGCTTTTCAAAATCGTGGAGCAGGTTTTTCATTAATCAAAGATCACCCAAACCAATACTTACCGAAGAAACGCCCATTCCACACCATTATTCCTGCTATGATAACCTCTCCTGAGTATGAATTGCTATATTCTTTTGGAGTGATGGGGGGTCATCATCAACCTCAAGGTCAAGCGCAGGTATTTCTTAATCTCATTCTACATGAGATGGATCCACAGGAAGCTATTGATTGTCCAAGATTCCATCACGATCAGACAACAAACACAGTTGCTTTTGAGGAACCCATCGGAATAAAGATAAGAAGCGAATTACGAAAACGAGGACATAACATCTTAGATTCTGTTGGAGTTAATTATGGTGGAGGACAAATCATCCAACGTGATTCGTCAACTGGCTGCTATATTGGTGGATCTGATCCTCGTAAAGATGGCCAGGTTCAAGGATATTAACTTATAAATCCATGAAATGAGATCAGAAGTACTAAGATGGTATAAAAAAAGGGATTTTTATGATGAGCGATTCAGTTCTAACCAAATTATTAGAACAAGCTAGAGAAGAGCTATATTCTTGGGCAACAAATGATCTTACATGTCAGTTGGCAAAAGAAGTTATGAGTATTGGACTAGCAAAGATTAAATTATTTTTTCAAGAGCTAGGACTTGATCCAAGTGTGGTCATTGTTTTTGGGCCAGACGGAAGTGTAACAAGAAATAAAGCTAGATTCAATGAGGGAGTGGGATACGGATGTGCAGTCGCCACTAAGGAGTATATTTTTCCTAGCTTACTCCAACCGAATGGTTGTGGGTTTGGTTTGTTTCAAATTGATGATATGCCATCTCTACGTGAGTTAATGAAAAAACTTAATACTTTAAAGAAGGAAGGAGTGCCCATTGGCCAGCAAAGAGGAAAATGGGACGTTTGGAAGTCAAACCACTTCATTGATATTCTTAGATTGGACAATATCAGCCAAAATTATTCACAGTACGAGGATTGGTTATCTCAAAATAATTATGTGTTAATACACTCTTCACAACAGATTGAGACAAAACGATTGAGCCATTGGGATTCAGAAAAGTTCACTACTGTGGATACCCCCTTTGGAATTACTGAAGGCCTTTGTGATGAATCGTTAAAAGAATATCTAAAATTCTTCAACAAAGTAGAAGAGTATAGTAAAAGAAAACGTATTGCTATTGCTGATGAATTATTTGGGGAAGATAATATAAGGTGCATAGCTAATCCGACTCATCAGGGTTATTATAAAGAGAATAGCTATTATGTGATGCGACTAGGGCTTTATAATTCTTTGAATAAAACTGGAGAAAAAGATTTGCCTTTTTTCCCCCTAGCATTTAACGGTTATTCATTTATTTACCTTTATGAGGGGCAACCGAATATCAAAGAAAAACACTGGTCTAATTATCAATATCACCGAGCCAAGGATATGGGTCATGATGATTTTTTAAAACAAGCCAATATTCTTCCGCATGGAGGGGGCTATAAATTGATATACCCGTTTTCAAAAGTGAGATCTAGCGTTTTCGACAAAATAAATTATTTCGAATTATTCGATGCTCCGATGGAGAGTCAAATGCTTATTAAAAATATTGAAGCTTTAGAGTACGGATATCGCGGGCCAACTGAAATCATACCTCTGGTTGACCGATTTGAGTTAGGAAAAAGAGTAGCTCGGTTTATCCCTGTTCAAGTTATAAAATTCTAGAAAAATCCTCTTAAAATTCTTTTTGTCGGAGTTTTAAGCAGATTATTGCTTCAAAATGAGGTTCCTTTTAGCAGCCTTTTTAATTGTTAGAGTTGGGATTCACGTACAATGGACGAGAAGGCACCTGAATCAGATCTTCGGAAAAAACTGTTGGAAGATCGTGATGATCTATCTTTTCCAGGTCGCCAATCTCTCTTAGACAATATTCAACGGATTTTCGCGATAAAGGGAGATGTTTGGATTCACCATGGATATAATGTTCCTGAAGAAGATCCCCTTGTCATTGATGACGAAACAAACAATATTCAATACCAAGATAGAATAATAGTTCCCGCAATCCTGCATACTTTAGTAGATAAGGTTGGAGGGATGAGAACAACGAGTATTGCAGCGATTTGTGGAATGAAGCCGCCAGAATTATTATTACTCCAAGATCCCGCTACAATGAATTTAGCAGTGATCTATAAAGAGAAGTTATGGATAACCGAAATTCTCCTGAAAGAAATCGATATTCTTTATCCTTTCCCCTCTGAACGAACACATGCTTTTACAGATACAGATCGCACAATGGTGGAGGTATTGCAAGAGGATATTTCACTAGAAATCAATGGACATCGTGGAAAAGGTGGTATTATTCAAGAAAAGATTTTTCTTCCACTTGATTCTTATTATCATCCCATTTTAGGAGGCAGGGATCCCGCAGGACGATTCAAATCCTCACTCCCGAGACTTCCAGACTCTGGGGAACTCATCTTAATGATTTCTGACGCAATTTCGAGCTCAGCAAAAATGTATCTGGGGACAGTGAATGTACGGCTTGATGAAGGACGTTTTGCATTAGAATATCCCCAAGAAGTTAATGTAGCAGGTTTAAAAATCTATAAAAAATTCCTAGATGTTATTGAAATTCGATCACCATCAAATCCTCCACATACCGAACTTCAAAGGGTAAGTTTTCGGATTTATCGAACAGAAATATCTAGGCACCTAAAAAGTCTCTTCCACATACTTCATATTTAGAGATCATTCTATCTCTTCTTGATGTTCTGTGACTAACCTTTTTGCTTCTTCAATCCAGATTCGGGTTAATTGCAGAGTTTCTAAATCTTTTTGTTTCTTCTTTAACAGTTCTTTTCGAGTATCATATTCTGCTCTACTTATCCTATCTAATAAGAAATCTCGTTCAAGCTGATCGATTTCAGCGGAAATAATTCCGTCCATAGATTGAAAGTATTCTATCATCGCCATATTAATGGAATTTATCAAATCTAAACCAGGATCGGAGGCAAAATAAACGTAATGTGGTGTTGGAAAAGAGTCAACACTTCTTTCACAGAAATAATTCTTTAATAAGAGTTTTAAATGTTTTTCTACTGCGGGACGAGAAATATTTAATTTAGAGGCTAGTTCTTGTGGGTTCAAAGGAGTATCACTGATCATCTCAAGTATTTTCCGCCTTGTAGGATCAGCTAGGATTTTATGAATTGATTCTATACGTTTATCAAACTCCTCACTCATTTAACTATCCTCACAAAGAATTCGCATACAAAGTTAAACTCTCTGGTTTAATTAAGTAACTCGGTGGTTTCTTCTTTAAACCGTAATTTTTAGAATAATATTTAACTAGATGTTGATATGTACTATCCAGAATTTGATTATCATTATAAACATTGTGAAATGGTGAACTTAATGTCAAATAAAGAAATTGAGGATCTTAAGACCTTGATAAAGGCATTAGATATACGTCTAAAAAATGAAGAGATTTCACAGGAAGAATATGCCAATTTGAAGGTAAAATATGAAGATAAATTAAATGAGGAGATTAGTCTCGTAAAGGAAAAGAGTTTTTTAAAGAATCTGTCCTACATCAGTATTTCTGGATCTGGGAAAGTGACTGACTCCTATATTAAAATCTCAGGGTCGGGTAGAGTTGATGGTTGGAGAGGTGGATCAATTGCGATCTCTGGATCAGGAAAAATTTCTGATGAAGAAATTAAAGTGAGTGGTTCTGCTTCCCTTCCTGGAGATTTACAAACCCATACATTAAAGGCATCTGGTTCAGTGAAAGCTGATGGTCCGATTGAAACAACAATCTTCAAATGCTCAGGTTCATGCAAGATTGATGGTGAATTGGTCGCCTACGAAACATTAGTAATCTCTGGTTCAGGTAAAATTACTGGTGATATTAATGCAGGGAATTTATCCTCAAGTGGCTCACTAGATGTAGCTGGTGAAGTTCAATGTGTCAACGCGGAGATGAATGGAGCATATAAGATTGGTGGAAATGTGAAATGCCAAGAATCATTTGTGTCCGAAATAAATGCGAAATGTTTCATAAAGGAAGACTTAGTTTGTGGTGGGGACGTCCATATTGAACAAGGGAGTCATCGTGGACAGCTCAAAGTAGACCAAATTCTTGCAGAAGGAGATATCTATCTAGAAGGGGTTTCTGCTCAGTTAGTTAGTGGCAAAACAGTCAAAATAGGTCCAGATTGCCAAGTTGATAAAGTCGAGGAAAAAAGCTAATCTATCAATTAGAAATTTGAGGTTGATGGGAAATATATTGAACTTAATTCCCAAAATATCTTCTTTTTTATCTAATGAATCATCTCCTGCTATTCTATGGTGTTATACGGGTGGTGGGCATTATTTTAACGAAATATTTGACCTAATAATTGGCTTAAACAGAAAATCAATACCAGTATGTTTTGTATTTTCCAACGCTGGAGCCCTTGTAGCAAATAGGTATGGTTTATTTTGGAGAATTATCCGTTCTGCTTATCGCAAGGACTATGCCTACTTCATTTTTGAGGATGTAGTAGCAAAATATAATATCCAGGATTTACTTCAAGAAGGTAATTTATCATATTCGATTCTTTCAAAGGATCCTACTTTTTCAGATGCAGTAGCACTAGCAAATACAGGGATAAGTTGCATTATTGCCTGTCCATTGACTGCTAACACAGCTTCCAAGTTAGTGTTAGGTGTCGCTGATTCTTTTATATCAAATTTGTTGTCTGCTGGGATGAAAGCAGGGAAAAAAATAGGAATTTTACCAACTGATGCCAAAGAAGGAAAAATAAGAACAAAATTACCAGTCCGTCAAATTAACTCTATAACTTCTACTCATTTTGATATTACTGTATGTAAATTCAAAGCATTAGAAGAAACAAATGCTGCTGAAATCAAATATTTTCCTCAATACTGCGTGGGTTGTCAAGCATGTGTTAAGAAATTTCCTAATATCTTCTCTTATGGAGATGAGATAGAAATAAATATTAGGAAAATCGATTCACAAAACATTCAAAAATTGCATAATGAATTGACGGTTTTTAATTCGCCTAGTGAGATTCTCCCTTTTATTAAGCATATAAATCAATAGGGTAGCTCTATTTGTAACTTCATCTTACTGTTTGTAATTTGAATGCTTCAATATATTTTTTAATTGAACGCCCTAATTCTGAGAAAGCTTCTGTGACATTGAGTCCAGATTTAGCAGAAGTATTCAGATAAGATATTTTGAATTGTATCCCAGATACTTCTCCTTGAGATTCTTCCACGAATTTTGTCAATTCTTCTTGGTCAATTGCATTGGGCAGATCAGACTTATTTCCTAAAATTATATATGGAATCTGTCGCCCTACATTTCCAAAAAGCTCTCGCTTCCAATTTCCAAGATTGTATAAGCTTTCGGGCCGAGTTCGATCAAAGACTAGTATAGCTCCATGTGATCCTTTATAATACAGGGCCCTCACCGCCTCAAATCTTTGTTGCCCCGCTAAATCCCAGATTTGAAATTTGTATTGCATTCCATCAATTTCGAGATTCTGAACTGCGAAATCCGCACCGATGGTCAGAATATATCCTGATTGAAAGCCTTTTCCTAAAAACCGTTCCCTTAGAGAGGTTTTTCCCACCCCTCCATCTCCAAGTAAGCAAATTTTATACAATGGCACAATGAAACCCTCAGACTCTGAATTATTTCATGATCTCTCCTTTGACTACTCTGTATTACGAAATAAATTAATCCTTTTTTGAGGAATACTCGCTTTTAACCTTTAAAGGTTCATCAAACTCGAACTTATGTGTGTTTAATCGCTGTGGAACGTATTCTGAAGTTTAGACTCCTTACGTAAATTAAAGTGGTTCTAATATATATTTATATTCAAAACCAAATAGCCACTTTTTTATTTTTATGATTGTCTAAGAAAATCTTTCGGAAGTACCTTGGCAGAATAGAAAATATGTTTTGTACTTATATGAATTGGAAAACTATGGGGAGAATTTTTTTATCATATCATTCTTTAGTGAAAAAAGCTTATCTGTTAAACTAACTTTGTATATGTGTGGATTCAATAAGCGTTTGTATGTTGAATCTAAATAAAGCAACTGTTTTTCACAATAGCGTTGAGCAGCCCTCCAATCCCCAAAATCATCATTTACTACAATTTTACCATCTTCTATAAGTAAATGATGTAAAGGTTCTACTAATACTCTCTTTGGAAGACAAAACTTCTTGTGATGCTCAATGGGATGATATACCCATTCTCCTGTGGCTGGTGGCTTTTCTTCATGCAACCCGATAGCATCTAGGAGAAATTTCCTATCATTATCAAGAATTCTCCATATCTTCTTAATACCAGGATTTATTGTTTTTGTTACATTTTCGCTAACTTTAATTCTAGGATCCTTGTTTAAAGCGACTAACTTGTAAACTCCTCCCAAGGCGCTCTGATTGCCACCTGTTATCAATTTTGTACCAACACCATAGATTAATCTTGAAATGGTTTCTTTGTGAAGACTTTCCTCTTTATTATTTTCCCCTCTCTCAAGAATTTGATAAACAATGGAATTAATTGTGAATTCATCCAATTCATTTGAAAGTACTATACTGATATTCGGGAATCCTGCTTTCTTAAACTCTCGATATACTTCAACAGACAAAAATGCTAAGTCGCCTGAATCAATTCTTACCCCAACAATTTCTTTTCCATTCTCCCGTAAAAAATTTGCAATCTTGATAGCATTAGGGAGGCCTGATTTCAGCACATCATAAGTATCTATTAATAACAAGCATTTATCTGGAAAAACCTCTGCATAAGCTTTAAAAGACTCTAATTCCGAATTAAATGCTTGAATCCATGAATGAGCTTGTGTACCAATTACTGGGCAATCCCAAATTTTTCCTCCTTGAACAAAAGAGGTTCCTATACACCCTCCAACAAGTGCTGCACGAACACCTATATAAGCACTGTCTCCTTGTGCTCTTCTCAATCCAAATTCTACAATCTTTCCTCCTTTGGCAACATTGACTATTCGTGCTGCTTTAGTTGCTATTAATGTGGAATAATTGATGATGTTAAGTAAAGCTGTTTCAATTAATTGCGTTTCGATGATTGGGCCAGTTACGGAGATTATTGGTGTATAAGGGAATATTACTGACCCTTCCCTAACCCCCTCTACTTTACCTGTAAATTGAAGCTTTGAGAGGTACTCTAAAAAAGCTTCTGAAAATAGCTCTTGCTTTTTCAAATAATTTATATCATTCTCTGAAAATTTGAAGTTTGAAAGGTATTCCAATGCAAGTTGAATTCCACATGCAATTGTATAACCTCCATTAAAAGGATTCGATCTAAAAAAAAGATCAAATGTAGCTTCCGAATTTTGCATATTCATGTCAAAATACCCTTGACTCATAGTTAGCTGGTACAAATCTGTAAATAGAGCACGATTTTGTTTATAGAACATTAATTCTCAACGCCTGGGTAAAAAAGAAATTTGTTTTAATGAAATTTATTATTAATTCTTCGCAAAACTCAGGGAAGTTTTAAGGCACCTTCTTACTAATGAATACTTATTTTTTCATATGGAAAGAAATATGATAAGACAACTGAATTGAGTTGAATAGATTAACAACGAATGATTTGGGGAATTAGAATGCAAATTGACGATGTATCACTAGCAGGTTTTGTGAAAATAAACAGTAATGACGCTTTACTGGTTATTGATATGCAGAATGATTTTTTACCAAATGGAGCTTTACCTGTTGCTGAGGGGGATAGGATTATTAATGGCATTAACGAGCTTACATACAAATTTCATCAAAAAGAGAACCCAATTATTTTTACACAAGATTGGCATCCTGAAGATCATCAATCTTTTGCTAGCGCTCACTCAGGGAAAAATGCATACGATCAGTTCGAAGCACCTGGATTAGGACCAGTTTTATGGCCAGATCATTGTGTTCAGGGGACTCACGGTGCGAATTTCGCCCCTAAAATACAAACTGTAGGAGCCAATTTAATATTACGAAAAGGTTTTCACAAACATATTGATTCTTATTCTGCATTTTTAGAAAATGATAAAACTACGGAAACAGGGCTTAGAACATATTTAGAAGCTATTGGTATTAATAGAGTATTTTTGTGTGGATTAGCATTGGATTATTGTGTGTATTATAGTGCAATTGATGCAAAAAATTATAATTTCGATGTTGTTTTCGTGTTAGATCTGACTAAACCTGTAAATTCTCCTGAAAATAGTGTATCAACGGCATTACAAAGAATGGTTGACAATAATATTATTTTTGTTACATCTGATCAGATTTTAGATTAAGTAACTATTTTTTGCTTTGATTTACTGGTAGGATTGAAATAATTACGAATAAATCGAACCAGAAGTATTATAGTAATCGAAACTGAAATCCCCAGTGTTCCAAACTCACCTGTCCCCAGTTCAACATAAAAAATGTTTGTTACTAGTAAAATTCCCCAAGAGATCGATAGCATCGTCCACACCAAAAGTATGAACGAATTGAACTGGCCTTGAAATGTTTTCATTAGTTTTTGGATTTCTATACTGTTGGAAGGATATGTTGAGTATTCTCGATCCAATTGATTGTATTTAAAAGCAATATACCATATTTTATAGAAAGACCAGGATAAGATAAATCCAAGCACTAGTAAGTATGGATTTTGAAGGTAAAAAAGAAGCCCGCTTGAGAAGAAAACTGTTATCAGAAATCTCAATTCCAATTTTAAACTTAAAATTCCGTAAATCGCTATTAATCCAAAAGTGATGATGAGCAAAATAGAAAATAGGTAAATAGAAAGGTAAGATGATAGAAACGGTAAGAAAAGTCGAGAAATTGTAAGAAGTAATGGGATAAATGAAAAAATAAAATAGCTGCTTATCATAACGAGACGAATACTCCATAAAATATTTCGCATTCTCATTTTGTAAGTCTCATCTTCGTTGATTCATATTTTGGCCCATATGGGAACCAATGTATTTGTTTCATACCTAGTTTAGACACTTTATCTTGCATGTAACTTCTATCAAGTGATAAGAGAGCATTCGCTATTAGAGAGGCATCTGAGGGATCAGGTTCTTCCTCGGTATCTTTTTCCAGACGGGGAATGATTAATGTTACATCAAAACCTCTTTCTACCAGTTCATGAATGAAATTGATAATTACACGATTATAAAGGGGACTTATGAAAAAAATTTGAGAAAGTGAGGTCAATGATGGTAATAGTCTTTTTGTCAGACGAGGGTATAGTGTGTCTTTGAAAAGCGGTTGAGAACACTTTGCATCGATAAGGAATTCGTTTATTCTGAGAAGCTGACGCTTTCCTGGAGCAGCAGGAATTTCATGTATAAATTCCCCGATACCAAAGAATGCTACTTTATTTCGTTGTGAAATAAGATATTCGGAGATGGATAATGCACTAATCACTCCTTCCTCAAGTACTCGTATTGTAGAGTCGGTATGGTCAAATAGGACAAATATTCGTGCTGATTGATCCAATGCAAACTCGTTAGTGGCAAGTTTGTCAAACTTCGCGGAAACTCGCCAGTTGATTGTTCTCAATTCATCAGCTTCTTGATGATCTCGTACACCTTGAAAATCAAAATCACGTCCTTTATAGATGAGGCTAGGGATGTAACCTGTTTCTGGCAATAATCGTTGTCGTGACATTTGTAAATATTTCAGTTTGATCAATGATGGAACTACATCGAAGGAACTGAATTTGTCGTATTTTGTTTCCATGGAGTGGAATCCAAAAAAATCTGATCCGCGAATAAGGATTGGCCCAATTTTGTAACGTCCCCGCTTATGACCCTGAATAGCATAGGAAAAAGTGATACTCTCTCCTTCATCAAGCTCTGACATCCAATGGTTTGATCCTTCATTCACGGTACATTCGGTAGGTATTGAATCAACCACTTCAAGAATAGGAATACGTCTTCCTTTATTAATTATCTTTACATGTACATGGATAAGATCCCCTTTAACCTCAGTTTTATTTCGAGAGATTTGTCGTTCCATGATAAGATGATGAACCTCAATCTCTTCTGCTGTAAGTGAAAAAAAGAACAATAAAAGAATGGGAAGTATTGCTCCCGCAAGAATCCATGTTTGTAGAACGATGGCGAAAATCAAGAGAAATAAAGCTAAAAAAAGATAATTAAGTCGCTGTGCGCGGGATGAATCTCGTTTTTTACTATCTTCTTTTGATGCCGTTTTGGGAATATTAGGTTTCAGATTAAGCACCATAGTTCAAATTCAGTTGAAATCATTCACGACGGGGAGCTTTCACTTTTTCTAAGATTTTCTCAATAATCAATTCAGCTGAAGTTCCAGATAACCAAGAACTAATCTCTAATATCAATCTATGAGCTAATGTAGTTGAAGCAAGGTCCTTAACATCTTGAGGAATGACATAGTCCCTAGCATTTAACACTGCGTTTGCTCGTGATAGAGCCATTAAATCTAGGGATCCTCTGGGTGATGATCCCACTTTAACTGATTGCATGTCACGGGTTTGCGTAACAATTTCAATAATATACTCTTTAATTTCCTCCGAAACATGAACGTCCTCGATTGAACGCTGCATTTCATAGAAAGTGGATCGGTCGGTTACCTTGGAAACATCAAATGCTTTCTTTTTCCTATTTATTCGATTTGTTAGTACTACTTTTTCAGCCTCTTTAGATGGATATCCGATCCGAATCATAGCAAGAAATCGGTCAATTTGAGCTTCTGGTAGTGCAAAAGTTCCTTCTAGCTCCAATGGATTCTGTGTCGCTATAACTAGGAAAGGCTTTTCTTTTGCTAAAGGATATGTAATCCCCCCAACAGTGACTTGATATTCCCCCATTGCTTCTAATAATGCACTCTGAGTTTTTGGTGTTGCCCGATTGATTTCATCAGCAAGGATAATATCAGCGAAAATTGGACCTGGTTTAAACTCAAAATCAGTAGTCTTCTGATTGTATATTTCTGAACCAGTAAGATCCTGAGGTAATAAATCTGGAGTGAATTGAATTCTGTTGAATTCACACCCAAGAGCAGTGGCAAAAGATCGACAGATCATTGTTTTTGCTAAACCAGGGTAATCTTCAAAGAGAATATGACCATCAGCAAGGAATGAAATCATTACTTTTTGAAGAACATCATTTTTGCCAATAATGTGTAGAGATATTTCATTTAAAATTTCATTGCATATTCTAGAGGTTTCTTCTATTTGCATAAGTGGAATCACTCCTTTTCAGAAAGTAAGGTGATAGATAGTAATTGTTGTACCTCATCCAGGATTTGGATATATTGTTTAGAAAGCCCTTCCTTTCGGGGCAATTCAGAACGGTCAATAATATCCAATTGAAGAGAAAACCATTCATCAGGATCAGTTAAAAATAATTTCAGGTTTTTACTAAGATTTTTACTTTCACTAATTGGAGTCTGATTGTTAAGATTGAAATATTCCATTATTAGTTGGGACATTACCAAAGCTATTTTCTTCTGTTGCTTCGAATAAACACTTGATGTAAGCCGAATATAGTTTTTATACAATTCACTGTGAGGCCGAGGTGGATCTAAATATTGTATTTTTCCTTTTTTAAACAAATAACTCTTCTTCTCTACTTGTTGGGCTTTGTAAGAGTTTATCGCCCAAATTGTAAGAAGTATTACAAGAACTAATAAACTAACGAATAGAATATCCATTTTAATCCTCTATTATTTCATTGTCCTCTTCCTCTATAGAATCAGAAAAAATAATTTCTGAGGCCAGGGCTTTTGCTAGTTTCACCTGTTGATCCGTAATTGAATGATTTGAAAATTTAACTTCCTCGAACACATTTGTCAAGTTTTTTATTGTCGGAGGAGATGTTAATGTTTTATTTACCACATCTTTACTAAATTCAGTGGGGGTGAAACTGCTAGAGCTATCTGCCCCACGTTCTTCTAGAGCTGTAGATGCCTGGTAATAACATTCTAATACTGTTCTCATCTTATGATGATATTCTCCTTTGTTTCCTAGACTATCTTCAGTATCCTCTGAAGAAATTGCAGCTTCTTCAGATCTTCGTCTAATCAAAATCATTAATAAAAGTGGAATAAAAAACAGAAGGACAATTCCAATATCTTGTAAGGATTGGAAAAAATCATTTAATTCTAACAGATTTACTGGTGGAGGAATTACCTCTGTTGTTTCTGTTGTTTGCTGAGTCATCTCTGTGATTGCAGTATAAGGGGTAGTAGAAATGGGAGAAGTAGATGTATTATTAAAAGGTATAATTGGTTCTTCTCCTTGCTCTCCTTCACTTCGAAAATATACTCCAAGAATCGAAGTAATAGTCAGAACAGCAATAATTATCACTCCAACTGATAAAATAAAGAGTATCCAAGGATGTTCATGCTTCGTACGATAACTAAGATAAATATAAATTCCAGAAATCATTGGAAGAACCACTCCTAAAACTTCAAAAAATGAGAAATCTAAAATAAAAAAGGGTCTACTCTTAATGGTTCCTGACATTTGTCCCAGGGAGACTTGAGCGAAAGTCACAGTCAGCATCAGAAGACAAAGAATAAGGAATTCTTTACGAAGCATGAAGTTGAAATCCTTTGTGTTCACATTGAATCTTCCTAATGTGTGTATGGTTGCGATTAATGATTTTTTACTTAATACTTTTTTCTCTTGATGCAAGGTCATTTAATTTTGAAGGATTTCCGATTTGTAGTTTTATCCAAATTTTTTTAAATGGGATATTCGTTATTACTTCAGGGAAGAAATTATAAACCAGGTTTTTGTAGACCTATGAATAAGCTACTACATGAATAAACTTTGGCTATTGAATTCGAATTGAACTTCGCTTCAATGCGTTCTCTCTTTATGAAAAGAAAATTCGGCTTAGAAATCTGGAGAAAGGTCTTTTAGGAAAGGATACGAGGAGCTCAAAGGTGTTCATCTACTGGATTGATAAACAACGTTTAGCTGGGGCTAGTAAACCTAATTTAGAAGATTTTGCTTTTCTTAAGACATTTGAATGGGGTGGAATGGTTAATCTTCAAGATGAATCATCAACAGATGAGTTAGCATCCTTGTTAGCGATACCTTATCTGCACATTCCAATCAAAGATTTTTCTACACCTACAGAGACTGATTTGGAGATGATCCTTGAGTTTTTTCATGAATGTCAAAATGACAATCCCAATTTACCTGTGTTAATTCATTGTACCGCTGGGCATGGACGGACTGGTACGATAATAGCAGCAATATTAGTAGTTATTGATCGTATAAAACCCGAAGATGCAATTAAATGTGTGAGAGGTGTTAATCCTTTAGCAATTGAAACTAAAGAACAAGAAGATTTCATTAAAGGTCTCTAATTCTCTACAGGTTGTTTATGAATGCTCTCTTTAACAAAGAATTGCGTTAGGATTTTATAGGAAAGAATCAAAAAATTCTTATCAGGTCTATCATCTTAAAGAGAAAAGAACCCTTAGTTCATGGAGCTGTACCAATCGTTTGAGGGAGAGGGAATGACGGTTTTTCTCAAGAATTTAGTAATCACTGATTCTGTCTCTAATACCTCTGCAATTGGAACTCGTTCATTAGCGCAATGGATAGCTTTCGGATCACCGGGTCCATATATAGCAAAAGGAACAGGTCGAGGAGCTTGAGTCACTAAAACTGCTGCATCAGTTCCATAATTCAATCCAATTGGTGTTAAATTATTACTTTCTTCCATTAATAGATGAATGAAATCATTCTCATGAGAATTAGACACAGGATGCATAATTTGATTTATTTCTGTAGAAAAACTAGCAGGACTACTTTTACTATGATTATGTACGATCTTATTGACCTCCTTTGCATATTTTTCGGGAATAATTGGAGGAACAAGACGATAATCACAATGAACTTCTGCTTCCTCTGGTACAACATTTGCTGATTTTCCTCCATGAAATTTCCCGATATTTAGTGTACTGTGGCCAAGTATTGGGTCGGTAACTGTCGGTAAATGGTTATGCAAAATAGGAAACAATTGTACCAGTTCCTCAATTGCATTAATTCCCTTCTCAGGCGTGGAACCGTGTGCAGCTTTTCCTAACGATCGTATTTTAAACCAAAGAACCCCTTTCTCGGCAATTCCCACTTTCAACAATGTGGGTTCAGTCACAATGAGAAATTCAGCATCATCCATAGTTCCTAGTTTGATCGCTGCTTTTGCTCCACCGAGACCAACCTCTTCATCCGATGTACCAATAAATACAATCTTATAATTCAAATGATCCGAATTTTTTACTTCTTTATTAAGGGATTTCAGCGCTCCTAGGCATGCTGAAACGCCTCCTTTCATATCAGCTGATCCTCTACCGTAAATATATCCACCATTTTCTTCTGCGCCGAGAGGATCATAATTCCAGTTATTTCTATCTCCAATTGGTACGGTATCTAAATGACCACATAGAACTATAGATTTAGTGGCATTTCCTAATGTCAAAATGATATTTGCTTGGTCTTCCTCGTACCATTGCGTTTTAGATGGAATCTTATTTGTTTCTGCCCAACTCTGAATCCATTCAATTATCCGTCGAGTGTTTCCAGGAGGATTCTCGGAGTTCAAACTAATTAACTCTTTTAATATTGATAGGCAATCTGACATTATCTAACCTCCTATCTCGGACGTGGAGTTTAGTTTTTCATATTGGATTCGATCTATTTCGACAAAAATCGCTCCTTTGTATCCACAAATGCGACATATATGAAGAGGTGGGGACAGAAGTCCAAGAAAAGCATTTTGTATGATTTCGAGATTATCTCCTAAGCAAATCGGACATACTTTGATAACATCTTGAGGTGGTCCTCGACGGATGTATCTTCGGATATCTTTGAAAGAGTCTAAGAATCGACGCATATTACTCATCAAATGTAAATAAAATAATTCTTATTCTACTTTGTGTGTGTAGTAATCGCTAAAATTGGAAACTTTTTTATTTCCTCTTCAAGATAATGTATATAATAACGAAATATTTAGATTTGTGTTTGCCCTGAATATTTATTATTTCTTTATTGAAAAATTCTAGATGATTCGGATGTCAAGGCCACTTACATACAACTTCCTTGCTAAAATTTTGCTTTTAGGGGAATATCGTGTTGGAAAATCGTCCATGGTACTTCGGTACGTTGAAGATAGGTTCCCAGGGGACTATATGGCTACAATAGGCGCAAATTTTCTAGTTAAAACGGTGAACCTTACTTTTAAAGGTGTAGAATTTAAAGTTGGGCTTCAAATCTGGGATATTGGAGGTCATGCTCGGTCTTCCCAAGTTGGACGCGTATTTTTTCAAGGAGTCTCTGGTGCGCTCTTAGTGTATGATTTAACACGAAAATCAACCTTAGAGAAATTACCATTATGGATTGAGCAATTGAAGAAATTTTCTCCAGATGTAAGTATGTATCTTGTTGGTAACAAAAATGACCTAACCGAAGATCGTGAAATATCTTTTGTTGAGGGAGAAGAAGCAAAAAATCGTCTTCAGATGGTCAACTTCTTTGAGACTAGCGCAAAAACAGGGGATCACATACAACAAACCTTTGAGGATTTAGCAAGACTTCTAGTGGAGACTAATCGTGATAAGATTACACTTCCAGAAAAAACCCTGTAATTATTCTTAGCTTTTTCATTAAGCAGCTATCATCATCAAGTCTTCAAGAGAGCCTATATTTTCCAAATGAGCTCGATACATATTTACTTCTTCAGAAGTAATTTCTTTATTGCTCTCTAGAAATTCAAGGATGTCAAAAAACATATTCTTAGCATATGGAAAATTCGTGTTCACTTCTGGAAGGGAAGTGAAAGCAAATGTCAATTTATCGGATACTGTTGCGTCATCGACTTTTAAAGCATTTCTAATTGTATGAACAATTATTTGATCATCAGTAATGCCTTGAGCAATTTTCCTTCTTTTCTTTGCTTCTTGTGAGGCATCATGTGAAAGCTCTGGAACAAAGAGTTTCTTGAAAAATCGAATAAAACGGTTCATTATCGTTGACTCTACTAATTCAAATCAAAAGCTAGTTCTAGCCCAATGCAGCCCGTCAGATCTGGCTTGAATAATTTAATTACAGCTAAATATAATTTCTTTTTTAATTTCTTTTTACCTGTTTTTTTATACTAGTTAATATAAAGTTTATACAGATTTAAAATTATCGTTATCACCATCATAATATCTTCTGATATTGTGCTGTAGAGGTCTAAAACTTGACAGAATCACATCAAAGCCATTCTGAAGCTATCGCTGGAGTTAGAATTAAAAGATTTTTGACTATGGCTGTAATGAAACTATCACAGGAGCTTTTAGATCGATCTAGATCAAAATCTGATGAAACAAAAAAACTAATTGAAAATATGATTTATGATCTTGTAAGATCAAATTTCACATTAAGTTCTTCAGATAACACATTAACCCAAGCAAAATTATTCTTAGCCTCTTTAGGGTTCTCTCCTTGTGAGATAGAATGGACAGAAGACGTTAGACTAGGAAAAATCCTATTAGGAAAGGGAAGAATTTGGCGGGCGACAACGAACGAAGATATGGAATTAATTAAACTTCTCCTATCGGCTGTTGTAAAAGGACTCGGCTTTTCGTTCATCAACTCGAATGTTCAAGTGTCTTTCATTGAAGATGAACTTCTTCCACCCCGTTTTGCTTATGAAATTCAATTTCGAGCTGTTGAAGATGTTTTTGCAGAATCAATTCAGCCAACCAAGGAAAAAGCAGAGGTTGCTTTATCTGCAGGATCTTTACTAAATCCCATCCTTGGTAGAGGGATCTCTATCCAAGATGCAACACGTTTTTTGGTAGAGGGAACACGCACCGTTGTAGAAAAATATCAACCTGATTTATTAGCCCGAAAAGACATCGAAGATTATCCATTAAAATTAATAGAAGTACTCTTTCTAAAGCTCCAAGAAGACGACCAGCTAGAAGATCAGGCTCATCAAATTGGAATTCAGATGGTTAAAGGCATAAAACAAGCTTTTCCACATTTGAAAAGACATGAAATAATCAAGGGAATAGGATTACTGCCACCAGATGAGATAGATGAGCTTCTTTTCTATGGAGACGTTGAAATATGTGGAACAGACACTCGTGGTAAGAATATTAGCTTCTGCAGCTTTTTAGGACACATTTGGGGAGGATTTACTACTGAAGTTCTTGGTAAAAACTTCCGAATGACCGAGGAGCCCCTTTGTGCGACAGGAACAGGAACAAAATGCATTTTTACTCTGGAAGAAGTTATTTCATAAACCAATTTTTCATATATTGATTTGAAGGAATAGCCCATATTAAAAGCTTTTAAAGGAGGTAGGGATACACATTTTTAGCATTATTAAAACTCGCTTTTCCATCATATTCTCATTCTAAAAACGGCCTGGCGATTGGTAAGCAGGTAGAAAAGATATACACAACTTACAAAGAAAAGGTGAGTGTAATTTGGTCAGTTTTTGTGAGAAATGTGGATCGCTACTAATTCCTCAGCGGCATGAAGACAACACTGTCACCTTAATCTGTCGTGTGTGCAAAACAGAATCTAAAGATAAATTTAAGGAGTCTTCTTATTCCATTTCAAGTAAAATCAGGCATGATGAGAAAGATAGGGTGACAATTGTAGAGGAAAACTTTGATATCCGCCCAACAACTAAAGTAGCTTGTCCACGGTGTAATAATTTTGAGGCACGCTATTGGGAAGCGGAGAATAGAAGAAAGACTGAAGAATGGGAAACCACAACGTATTTCAAATGCACTAAATGCGGATGGGTTTGGTCGGAATAGCTACTCAAGAAAAAATCGAATTAAAGGGATTTTAGATAGTAAATTCCCAACCACAGTGAAAATCACGCTCTATCGTGTCAGGAGGGCACGCGATAACCTTAGTTTTGATACTTGGATCTATTGTTTTGGCAAATCCACTATATTCTACGATTCCTACCTCCTTACATGGGAACAAGGGTAAGTTTTTTCTTTCTCGAGCCGATTGTACTCGGCAAGTTTTCATTTTGAGAGTTAATTTGGTAGTAGAAACTCTCTTTATCTCTTGAATGTTTATGGACGCGTACAGGCGTAGTTCTAATGCTTTCTCTAAGCCATCCAATCCTGAATTGGGACTAATATTGAATTCATTCATAATACGTTTTGCTTCAATTACAGTAAAGCGCTTCCATCCTTCTTTATCAATTTGAATAGCTTGTTCAAGTCCATGCCGCTCTTCAGCAGCTAAAAACCAGCATCCATCATGAGCTAGCCAGTTCTTAGCATACATTTTGATAATTTTGATTAAATCTTGCTTTTCTAGGTTTTCAAGGTTCAAGTTGATTTTCTCCATGTATTTGAGTGTATTTTGTATAAAGAAATTCATCAATTTTTTCTTTAAGATCCTTTAAAGAGTATCCTTCATTCCGGAGAATTAGATCAAATTTCTTTTTATCTCGAAATGATATCCCATAGAATTGTTCTAAACGTTCTCCATCAGTTCTATCTCGTGATTTGATCCTTTGAATAAGTTCTTCTTCATTTATACCATATTCAGATCTATTTACATCTTGAGAGATGCGTTTAGCTATTACTTTAGCTGCGACTTCCAACCAAATGGTTATACCGTGTGTTCCAATTGCGTAAGGAGCCATCCGTCCGATGAAAATGCCTCCTTCGCATAAAGCATTTTTTAAGGCTTGTTTTTCAATTTCAATGTCAACTTTTTTTGCAAAATCTTCATCACGAGTTTTTTGAATGTGTTTCATAAATTCATCTAGGTTTTTTTCTTCCCATCCTGATTCTTTAGCAATTTTTCGCACAAAATCACCGGAACCAATGATTTTCAAGGAAATATTGTGATTATCTTTGAAGTAAAGTTGAACAAAAACAGCAACAGTGTCTTTTCCTGTTCCTGAGAAACCTCCAATAGCTATTATTGGATTTGTTCGTTTTCCAATCTTTGTTGAATATTTTTTTAGAAGCTCTCTCTCGTAATTGTGAAGGTGGGGAATAAAGGTACCCATTTACTCAATCAACCTTGAAAATATTCTCTTAGAGTCACCCAGAGTCTTTGTTTGAAAATAGATAGATGAAAAAGCATTCTCTTCAGGGATTCAAATATGATGTGTTTGAATTAATATGTTTAAATTGGAAGAAGGATTGTAATGAAGTGACATGTCATAATCCGCTGCTTAACACTGTTTAGGATGCCATACGAATTGAATGAGGCTTCTCAAAGTATAAAATCAAATAGAAAATTGGGAAACACTCATACATCAGTCAGTGTTAAGTTGGGAACAACATTGATCGATATCTTAACTACCATATCAGTGAGTACTAGTTTTGAAGCTGTTTTTGAGTCAATAACGAAATTAATAGTCGAAGAGATCACCTTTGTTTCAAAGGTATTCTATTATATTGTAGATCATGAAATTGAGATTATTCAGTGTTTAGGGGAGGTGGATACAAGCTTAAAATTCAAATCAGGCAATGAGGCTAGCTATGGCTTCGAAATTATCCAAGATTTTCATCGGGGGATTTTAGGGATGGCAGTACAAACTGGAAAACCTATAAGTTCATATTCATTAACCTCTAGCAATTCTCAGATCGATATACTTGACAATCATGAAATAAGTATTCCTATTAAGTTTGAAAACGAGATTATAGGAATAATACATGTGAAAAAACAAAATATACAAAGATTCTCTAATGAAGAGCAAGATAAAATGGTTTTCATTGCTAATACTCTTGGTGGATTCATTAAATCTAAGCTTCTAACAAATCAGCTTCAAAGGTCTAGAACTAAGCTTCTAGAGACAAATATTGCCTTAAAAGAATTGAATGAATTTCAGGAAGAAATTTTTAGATCAATAGACGAGGGCTTGATTCTGGAGGATGACAATTTCCGAATTCTCTATTTAAATCCGAAAGCTGAAAAAATCTTAGGATACACAACCGAAGAATTGAGAAATAAGAGTTATGCCACAATTGTGAGTGATGATTCGATATTCAAAGTCCATACAGAAACTAAGAAACAAAGAAATGGAATACGAAGTTCATATAGAGCAGAATTACTGAAAAAAGATGACACAAAACTTCCTGTTCTAATTCAAGCTGCTCCATTTTACAGGGAACAGACATTTAGAGGAATTATGCTTGCTTTTACTAATCTCACCCCTATTATTAAAATCGAAGAAGAAATCCTAGAGTTAAAAGAGTACCATCAAACAATGTTAGACAATTTACCGATTGGGATAATTGGGATTAATACAGATAAACAAATTGATTATATTAATAAGCACTTTAATCAATTAACCAAGAACTTGATTCTCGGAAAGCATATGAATTATGTATTTTCAGAAATTTTCAAAGGTCATGGTTCAATATCAATATTACAACTTCTGGAGGAGAGCTTTGATGAGAAAAGCAGTTTTCGATCAAATGAAATTCCATTGAAACTGAATGACAAGAAAATTGTTGCAAATATCTCATTTACACCTCTTTTTGGTTTTAACGATGAATTTATCGGTGCTGCGCTAGTAATTGAAGACGATACAGCAATATATATGCTCATTGACCGATTAAAGGAAACTTCGAAGGCTTTAGAAGATAGACAGGAACGTCTATTAAGAGAAACTCAACAAAAAGCTGAATTTCAACGTGAGCTAATCAAACGAACTAAAGCATTAAGGCAAAAACACACTGAAATGGAAAGTTTTGTTTATTCAATCAGTCATGATCTCAAAACCCCTATTGTTTCAATTCAGGGATATATTAGTGCAATGATTGAAGATCTAGAAGGTTCTCTTAGTTCGGAAATTGATTTCTATGTAAATCGGATAAGAAAGAATACCGAATATGCTAAAAGATTAATTTTAGACATATTAGAATATAGTAAACTTGGCCAAGATCAAATTGCTATTCAAGAAGTTTTGTCTTTGGAGATCATTCAAAGTGCAATCCATGCGATTGAATCACAGGCCAATTTCAAAGATTTTGAGATTACTGTTCGTCCAGCTCCATACCCAAAAATTAAATGCCAACCTGAAAGGATTCATCAAGTTTTTGTAAATCTAGTTGATAATGCCTTGAAATATCGAGATAAATCCAAAAACAGACCCCATCTTGACATTTTCCTTGAAGAAGAAGAAAATTACTGGATTTTTGTATTTCAGGATAATGGGGTAGGGATTTCAGATAGTCAAAGAGAGAAGATTTTCACCATGTTTGAACGGGGTCACGAGAATTCGTCAGATATCATTGAAGGAAGTGGTATCGGTCTCGCTTTTTCAAAAAAGATTATTGAAATTCATAATGGACAAATTACTGTGAATAGTCAAGTGGGAATAGGATCCACTTTTTGTGTTTGGCTGCCAAAGTTACCTAGTTTCCAAGAAGATAGGTTATTCTGAAATACAGATCAAATTTCCATGTAACTATTGAAAAGGGATTTTTTCATAAATCTATCTGAAATAGCTCCGAAATGATAAAGTATATAAGAAAATTATGAGTAAATAGTAGTGTTCTAATGGAAATGAGGGTAATACTTTGGAAAACGGTTTAAATTTTTCAAGTTTTATTGAAGAACATCTAAAAGACATATCAATTAATGAACAAGAAGCTCTAGCTTTAGCTATAGGATTTAATCCTCAATTAGAAAGAAAATTTAGATTAAAAGAGTTAAAATTAGCAGCAAAAAATCAAGATTTAATAATTAGAAGAGCTGCTTTAACAGGGTTAGGATTTTCAACTCTATTGGATCCAAAAAAAGGAGATGAACAGAAAAAAACGTTAAAAGATTTCTTAAATGATCCTCTAACTACAACAAGGGTAACATCCGCAATAGCTTTAGGAATAAACAGTTTATTTTCTCACAATAAAAAATTTCAAAAGAATGCTTACAATGAATTTAGAAAAAAAATTAGGAAAGCCGATTTTGTTGTGAAACAAGGGTACGCAATTGGTTTAGGTTTACTAGCAAAATACCCTGATACCCAAGAAGATAGTCTAAGAGCCCTTTTTGAAGCATGTGATCCTGTTGAAATGGGGATGGGTAACCCAGACTATTATCTTGTAGGACTTACACTAGCAGCTATCAATACTGAAAGAGCAGAGGAGGGGATTGATTTTATTTTTGAAACAATTGTTCCTCATTTATCAAATAAAGAAAGTCGTCGAATAGCGATGATTTGTATAGCATTTCTCTTACCCTTAATCCCGGATCCAGTAATTAGAGTCGAAAAATTAGAAAAAATTATACAAGTAGGGATAGAGTTCCATTCAAAATTCGGGACAGATTCAGCATTAGTTTTAACCTACATATCACTACTCCAAGATAAAAACCAACAGGAAAGTTTTCTTATTCGATTGTTAGGATTTAAGGATTTAGATCCTGATTATGATCAAATATTTACAATTCTTAAAGAAAATAAAAATACACTAGATATTATTCAAGCCTTATTGAGATGTAACACCTTAGACATTAAAGCTGCAGGAATAACTGCAAGTTTTTTTCTTGAAGATCAACCTGACATGAGCTATTTTATTCAAGAAGGACTTCAACAACGGGGTTCAGGATATTTCGATCGGTTCCTTGTTTTGTTAAGAACATTCTCTTTTATTCTTAACAGCAAAGAATATGAGCATGTTAAAGAGTTTGAACCTTTTTTTCATTCAAATGACCAACGAGTAAAAAGATTTGCAGGTCTTTCCTATGCATGTATTAAAGCGATAAATGTTGAGAATCGTGAAAAAGGATTACAAGAAGTCTTTTCTCGATTAAGAACTGAATTAGATGAGCATGTACGATGGGGGCTGCTTGTAGGGGTTTCCATGTACGAAAGCGTTGGGAAAAATGTACTTGATGATGAACTAATTATTGGACTCCTATTACTCTGTCTTGGTTTTATCGATGTGAGTACCTTATTGTTGCTTTCTCAGGCAATGATTGCAAAATTTTACCATTAATTCTCTAGATTCGGTGTCTCCATCGATAAAAATTAACCATGTACCTAAATGTATGAACCATCCTAGCGGGAGTAGGGAAGATAGGATAATCTTGAGACTCAAGGAACATAATAGAGGGAGAATTTTGAGCTGTTAGTAAAGTGGTGATCAAAATTGGTTTATTGTAGGTTTGAGATAATTCCAAGATATCTTTAAACAAGTTAATTTCTATATTACTGATAAAATCCAGTTGTTCAATTTGATCTTCAAGTATAAAAGGAGAGCTCTTTGCAAGATTCGCTAAATACGCGATTCCCCCGACTCCCAAAAGAAATATTGCTTCAACTGAGGGCATTTCATCAAAGATGATTTCTATTATCTCTTTGACATCGTTCAAATTCAAAGAGGCAACAGTATCGATAGGATTTCCTTTTGACCAATAAGATGGAAGAAGTTTATTAATACGTTCATACGCTTTTTCATTTAACGGTTCTAAATTTATTCCAAGTCTCGAACAAGCGTCAGCGGCCATTACCCCCCAACCACCACCTCTTGTTAAAATGACTACTCTGCCCCGTGGAAACTTCATATCAGCCCATCGGGAAAAAACAAGAACAAGGTCGAACATTTCATCAAGAGAATCAACAATGATTGCCCCGGCATGCTCAAGGATATCTCGGAATACGTGATCATCACCCGTAATTGCGCCTGTATGAGAAAGGGCAGCTCGACTACCAGCACTTGTGCCTCCTGCCTTTAGGATAATGACTGGTTTGGTTTTTGAAATCCCTCTATATAAAGACCAATGACCTTTGTTTTTGAATCATGCTTTCCAAAGTATTCTAAATAATCAGACATTGTCAAATCAGCCATATTACCAGCTGAAATGTATACATTTAGTCCAATGCCCCGCCTTGAAGCTACAGTAAGTCCTATGGTTCCAATATTTCCTGATTGGGATACAAAGGTCATCCCCCCTTGTTTCAGGTTTGTTACAGGCCACATCACAGCAGTTAAATTCACACGAGTTGAAACAACGCCCATTCCATTCGGTCCAATTAATCGAATATTATTTTGCTGAGCATAAGTAGAGATTTTCTCCTCTAATTTACGCCCTTCCTCTCCTGATTCTTTAAAACCAGCTGTGATAATAACAACATGATGAATCCCCCTTTGATTTGCTTGTTCTAAGATGGAAAGTACAAACTTTGCAGGAATGATAATAATTACTAGATCAAGTTGCACATCTTCTGGAATTTCGAGGATGGTGGAGTAGGCTTTATACCCTAAAATTTCTTTTTTCTTTGGATGAACAGGAAAAAATTTTCCTGTATAGTTATTTTGAACGATATTATGAGCAACGATAAAACCCCAACTTGAGAGCTTGTCACTTGCACCAACTAAAGCAACTGCTCTTGGATTAAAAAAAGGATCTAGATTCTGAGACATTTGAGATCATCCACATGAGTGAAATATGCCTGATATTACTTCCATTTCATGCAGGAAAACATTTTGAAAGACTAGGTTACAACATAATAAAGATTCTTTAAAGAAAAAGGCTTTTATGGTTATGAAATACTTACTTTTCAATGAGAGGAAATTAAATGCGATTCTTGAAAAACAAAAATTTAGAAGAAAGTTGGGAGAACCTTGTCTATCCTCCTAAGCAATTGGTAGGTATCACCCTTGATCTTACAGTCAAAAGGATTTATTCCTTAAAAAAACAGGGGACATTAGATTTTGGAGGAAGTGAGTATCAACCTGCTGACTTAGAACCTCTCTCCCCAAAACTTGAAGATGATCCAAAGTATGGATTTTGGACACTTTCTGCAGGAAGCTATATTGTAGAGTATAATGAAAATCTCCCTGAAAATGAAAACCTAGCTTTTGTTTATCCTCACCAGCGCCTTCTTCATACAGGGTGTTTCCATGCTTCATTTATCATCGATCCTTCTAGGAATTCTCAATCAATCCAAGGATTGTTAAGTGTTAATGCTCAAGGGGTTCGAATTAAAGAGAACGCTCGAATCTCTACCGCAGTCACCTTAAGAAAGGATTAAGCATCATCCAATTCATCAATTTCTGGAATATTAGCTCGTGCAATTCTATCAAAAAATTCTATTTCATTAAAATATCGCGATACGGAAATGTTATTACCTTTAAGCTTGAAATAGATCTTTTCTCCTTGAAAGAAATCATCATCAAGAATAACAAGATTGGGCTCTGAGGGAAGAGAGATTTTCTGCTTATGTGTAGTAGTTTTCTGTTGAAACCAAGTTAATGGTTCTGAATCAAGAATTTCAAATTGTTTGGGAGAGACAACCTCAAATCCTAATAGAAGGTCTTTCAAAATCCACAATGGAATAGCATATTGCCTTTCTTCCCAAGAACCTAGGAGAGCTAATTCAATGCGGTCGAACTTAGGATCATCAAGACTAGGTTTTCGAAGTATGAAACTAACTTCACTGGTTTGTAAAAAATAGTTCATAAATGCTAAGAAAAAGGTTTTTTTTCGTGATTGATATATCTCTTGTGGAAGTTGAAGAAGTTTAGCGATTGATACTCCAAAATCGCCAACTTCAAACTCCAGAAACCATGTTTTTGCTTGATGCCCCAATCCTAAATAATCATGAATTGAATATTGTCTCATTTTTTTCTTTCTCATCTCTGTTCACTTTCACACTTCACTCTCAGAGTCCTCTTTTAAACACCCTAAAATTTTTTGAGAAGTAGATTAAGTAGGAAACATTGAGGAATAACAATGGATTTAGGTCTTAACGATAAAGTAGCGCTAGTTGCTGCCTCTAGTAAAGGATTGGGAAAAGCAGTGGCTATAAAGTTAGCTGGGGAAGGTGTCGATGTTATCATTTGTTCGAGAAATTCTAAAAAACTAGAATTAGTAGCTGAAGAGATCCAGAAAAAAGGAAGAAGATGTCTTGCTATTCCTACAGACCTCACCAACTATGCACAAGTCCAAAGCTTAGTAACCAAAAGTATCGAACACTTTGGTAAAATCGATATCTTAATCACAAACTGTGGTGGTCCTCCTTCAGGGGAGTTTCTAGACTTTTCAGTCAAAGACTGGCAACAAGCTATTAACTTAAACCTTATGAGCACGATCTACTTGTGTAAAGAGGTCATTCCTTTCATGGTAAAACAAAATGATGGCCGAATTGTTATGATTACAAGTGTCTCTGTTAAACAGCCAATTAAAGGACTTATTTTATCAAACGTTGCTCGAGCAGGGGTTGCAGGGCTAGCGAAAAGCTTGAGTAACGAATTTGGAAAAAATAATATATTAGTGAATGTTGTTTGTCCAGGGTATACCCAAACAGAGCGGGTTGAGGAGCTTGCAATAACTCTGGCTGCAGAGCAAGGATTGAAGCCAGAAGAGCTGAAACTTAAATGGGCAGAACTTAATGCTTTAGGTCGGTTAGCCACTCCAGAAGAATTTGCTAATGTTGTTGTATTCCTTGCATCTGAAAAAGCCAGCCATCTAACTGGAACCACTATTCAGATTGATGGTGGTTTTGTTAAATCTCTTCTATAAGAAAAAAAGAGAGTAAGTTTATTTAAATTCGGCTTTCCTTTTTTCTAGAAAGGCAGCTACTCCTTCAGTCATATCTTCATGGGAGAAACAGAG
>JBHLPG010000168.1:0-8416 GCA_048939725.1 Promethearchaeota archaeon
TGTGGCTGGACTGGGAAACTATTCAGAATCATCGGTAGGTTTAGGTGCATATGTTGCTTTAGCACCTGAATGGTTCATAATTAATGACACATGGACTGCAACCAATCAATTAAATATGGTTTATCTAAATCATTCCTCCATTGGCCCGATTTTACAAGTTGACATCCCTCCAGATCAATCACCAACTACTTTCAGCGGCAGTCTTGCATTAATTTCAGATGGAACATCTGTATATCAGATTTCTCTCCAATTAATCATCAGTGATCCTATATCATCTTTAATGCTCCTTGATACTTTGGATCTCTTTAAACCAGATTTTCTAGATCTAGACTATGATAAGCTTTGGGATCAGTTATTTGAGATGTGGCAAATAGCTGCTGCTGCTGGATATGATATCGATTCACTTAGTCAAACATGGTATCTGTATGGCCATCGTACTCATGATGATAGTGTTTCCACTGATCCATTTTCTTTATTAGAAAAACATGTATGTGATGTTCCCCTTGAGGAAGATCTTCCATATGAGGGAATTATTGGTTCTGATCTAGAAGATACATTCAATCCTGTATATTTGAGTGATTTCTTTGAGAGAGGTGGGAACCTAATTCAGCTTGGAATTGGTGGACCAACACCAGGGACTGGTGACCACTTGGGACCTAATTTTGCAGCAGATATTGACTATCACGACAAAGAGGAGGAGATGACGACTCTAGTAAGTGGATCTGATTCTACTAATCCTCTGATGGATGCTATCGATCAGCTGTTCTACCTTGGTGGAGGTTATATGATAGTGGATCAGGAAAGCTATGATGAACAATTGACTTATGACGTTATTACTGGGCAAAATTGGTTAGATCCTGGTACTATAGTCGCACCCAATCCCACTCGAGATATTGCAGTCATTTATCATGATGCGATCTATCCTGATCGCTTTGGTTATGATCAAGGACAATATACCAATCTCGCACAGACCTATAAAGGACTAAAGATTGTGGTTGGATCTACCAGTATGACTCAAAGTTGGTTCCTCGAACAAACTGATTATTGGGCTTATGGATCAATGAAATATGCAGCAGAACAAAATATCATTGCTGACACTTTCAGTGTCGATTCAGAGAATAAGAAGTTTGTCGAAAATATCCTCCGTGTTGGTGGTAATAGAGCTCCTACAATAGAGTCAATAAATATGACAACCCGCCATGTAGGCCCCGGAGATTACGTAACTGTGCACGTTCAAGTTTCTGATGATCTAGAGAACCCCTCTGATTTGACTGTATTATGCCCAGAGAAAGTCATTCCAGGAATGACCTACATAAATTGTTCTTACGACTCCAATTCTAGTGCATTTATTGGAAGCTTCCCAATCGTTGACACCAGTCTAATAAATAATTGGAACATCTATGTCATTGATGATTTCTATAGGATCACTGAAGCTGTTGATGGAGTAAAACGGTTTTTAATTCCCGAAATGAATGTGAAACCAGTCGCTTGGATTCCTTTCAACGATGAAATGAACTATTATTCAGTTATTGACGTAGAACAGGGTGAATTGCTCTCTTTCGCGTTTTATTACGACGATTTCGAAGATGGTGACGCCATTATATGCAATGTAAGTCTAGTTTATTATTTCAACGAGGAAGAAACAGAAATAGTTAGTTCAGAACTATTTGCTGGGTTGGGTCAGGGCATATTCTTAGTAGATACCACTAATTTAAGGAGCGGAACTCACATAGTTTTCGCATACGTCACAGACACAGATGGTGGTACAGCAGAATACCAGCTAGCAGGATTCAATATCGGTAAAGGAACTCTCTATAGACCGAAACCAACAGGAGGCATTGATCCAACCCCTATTATCGTTGCAGGGGGTTCAACGCTAGGTATCGCTGCATTACTCGGTGGCGGATGGTACTTCTTGTTACATAGAAGAGGTATGGGTATCGGGGATCTAGGTTCTAGTATCAGAGATCGTCTCCGAAGAGATTAACTTCTCTCCTTCTTTTTTTTTCCACACCATATATTTTTTATTGCTACTCTAAGAATTATAGCTGTGAATTGGTAGATAGATTATTGTTTCTCCCTTTCAAATATGTTTAAGCGAACAATAGCAGGAGCAAACACCTCTTTAGTTAGATCAATGCTTTTTTCTTCTAATTCCCTGTAAAGGTGCTTTAGTGCGAACTGATGGAGATCAGTACTGATAGTTCGCTGATGAGAAAAAACTTGGTTGCGCAAAAATCTCACTAGATCATTATATAGAATAACTCTCTCACCCCTTATTATATATTCTTGATGGTTCCATTCTCTTTTTGATAAATAAACAATGAGTCCACGACGGATAAAATCACCTCGATAGATATGACGAAAACCAGCTATGGATAATTTGTTGTAGTAAATTTGGAATGGTAATGTTTGATGATAATCCACGTATGCCTCCAAATTAATATAACACCCATTCTTCACAAGTAATGGACTTATTTTTTCGATAAATTCGTAAGCATTTGACAATAGATGAAGTAAATGGCAGGTTAAGATGATATCAAATTGATTATCTGAAAATGGTAGTGTAAGCCCATCAGCTATAATTAATTGAATTTTATCAGTTGGAGACAGTTTCTCTTGACACTTTTGAAGCATTTCACAAGAGATATCAATTCCAACTAAGGCTGGATTAAAGTATTCAATCAGAGGAATTGCTATTCTACCCGTTCCGATCCCTACTTCTAAAATTTTTGAACTGGAATCTATTATTATCTTATTTTGTAGAATAGCAAGAGCTTTTCTCATTAAATCATCGGGAATGGCTCGTGAATAGTCATAGAACGATGAGGCCCAGTCGAAACACTCAGTAGAATTGCCCATTATGATACCATAACATTCAATTTATTATAATGGATAAAATTTTCCATTAGCTGTCACTAATACTAACTATATATAGATAGATGGATTTCGATATTTTAGTTGAAATCCTTATTAGATTGTTGTGAATTTTCCCACTTCAAATTGTAGCTTGAAAAATTCTGAACCAGAAATTATATTCAGCATTAAATACTGGAATTAATCCTCATGAAGCTATACAACTCCTTATCCCGCCAGAGAGAAGAATTCACCCCTATCGAGGAAGGAAAAGTTCGCTTTTACTCTTGTGGACAAACTGTGTACGAAGATGCCCATATCGGAAATGCGAGAACTTATTCCTACTGGGATACGTTAGTTAGGTATCTCCGCTGGCGAGGAAATGATGTGTTCTGGGTTCAAAACTTCACAGACGTTGGACACCTCACTGATGATGCTGATAGTGGAGAAGACAAGATCATACGTACTGCTAAAGCTAAATCCATTCAGCCAATGGTTTTAGTGGAAACAAAAATTCGACAATTTTTTGAGGATATGGATGCTCTAAATATCCAAAGAGCGGATATTTATCCTCGTGCGACAGCAGAAATCCCTGAAATGATAGAATTTGTTAAGGACCTCCTTGAGAAGGATTACGCATATGAAGTAAATGGTTCAATTTATTTTGATGTGTCCAAATTCCCATCTTATGGAGAACTTAGCCCATCTACGTATTCTGAGGAATCTGCAGGTGCGCGGATTGCTGTCAATCCTGAGAAACGGGATCCTAGGGATTTCGCGTTATGGATCCGAGCTCCCCCAGAACACCTTATGAAATGGTCATCCCCATGGGGGCCTGGTTATCCTGGTTGGCATCTAGAATGCAGTGTAATGTCTCAAAAATATCTGGGTACTACTTTAGATATTCACGGGGGCGGAATAGACCATCTCTATTTGCATCATCCGAATGAGATTGCTCAATCTGAAGCACGTACAGGAGAGAAGTTCGTGAACTATTGGTTACATGCTGCGTTCCTCACTGTTGATGGTGAGCGGATGGGTAAATCCAAAGGGAACTTCATCTTAGTTCGTGATCTCCTAAAAGAATATGATCCTATGCTTATCAGGTTATTTTTGATCAACTCCCACTATCGGAGAGGTGTTGATTTCAATCGAGACGCTCTTGTACAGACTCAGATTCTTCTTGATCGAATACGAACGACAATTGCTTCTATTGATCAAGCACCGGGAGGGAAAAATTCTGATTTGAGTACGGCAATCACTGAAGTGGAGACAGATTTTATTGCTGCAATGGATGATGACTTAAATACGGTTGGGGCACTCCAAGCGATCATGCAATTTGTTAAAAAAGTAAATACTTCGTTTAATAACGAAAAATCTATTCTTGAAGATGCCAAAAACAAGATTATCACTTTGATTGGGATCTTAGGGATTTCTCTTCAAGCTGATGCACAACAGGGAGCAGTTTCGATATCCGCTTTGGTTGATATGCTTGTTTCTTTGAGAGATAAACTAAGGGAAGTAAAACAATATGAATTCTCTGATCAGATTAGAGCTGACCTATTAGAGTTAGGCATCCAGCTTGAAGATAAACCTGATGGTACCATTTGGAAAATAAAGACGTAGAACTAATTAAATACTTCGGAAATTCGTTCAAGGGATTCTTCTAATATAGTAAGGGGACAAGCTATATTTATCCGTTCAAATCCCTCTCCTCCTATACCAAATTTATACCCTGAATCGAGTGCTAATTTTGCCTCCCCGAGCATTTTCCTTTCTAGTTCTTTGTGGTCGAGCCCTAATGCACGGAAATCCAACCATACAAGATAGGTTCCTTCAGGTTCGATAACAGAAACTATTGGAAGGTTTTTGTTTAGAAAAGATTTTAAGAAATTTAAATTCCGTTCAAGAATCTGAATTAGGGAGTTCAACCATTCTTCTCCTTCATCATACGCGACTTGTAGAGCTAATGCACCAAAAGCATTTGGAATTGTAAGAGCATTAGCCTCCATCTGAACTTTAAAACTCTCACGAAGCTCCTCATTTGAAATTATGACATTAGAATGTTGGAATCCCGCAAGATTAAACGTTTTACTTCCTGCAGTGCAGGTAAATGAGTGTTGTGCAAATTCCTCTGAAATTGAAGCAAAAACAATGTGTTTATGTTTTGGATACACTAGATCGCAGTGAATTTCATCCGAAATAATTAGAACATTATTTTCTAGGCAAATCTCTCCCATTCTGGTTAATTCTTGTTTTGTCCAAACTCGACCGACAGGATTATGCGGACTACACAGAATAATGGCTTTTACACGTGGATCTTTGGCCTTTTCTTCAAGATCATCATAATTCATTTGATAATAAGGCTTTTCCAAGATTAGTTGGTTTGAGACAACTCTTCGACCATTGTTCTTTATGATAGAAGCAAAAGGATAATAAACAGGATCCTGAATAATTACCTTATCCCCAGGGTTTGTAAACCTCTGAATTAGATATGTACATGCCTGTACAATACCAGGAGAAAAAACAAGCCAATCTTCATGCAATGCCCAATTGTGACGGCGTTTAAACCAATTAATAACAGAATTGTTATATTTAATTGGATCAGGACCAGTGTAACCAAAAATACCATGTTTTACTCTTTCTAAAAGAGCATCAATGACTGGTTGGGGTGTCCGAAAATCCATATCTGCTACCCATAGGGGTAATAAGTCTTTTTTTCCGAACAATTTTTTTAAATAGAAAGGATCCCATTTAATAGACCCAGTATTTGACCTATCGATTACTTCATCGAAAATACTCATATCAACGTTTGCCATTTCATCACCAACATACTTTTTGAAAAAAATAATAATAAGATTAAAGACCAAGAGATTCCAATTTCTCTTTCGTTGGAATTCCTTCTTGATCCCATCCCCTTAATTCATAATATTCAGCTTTGGCTTTTTCAAAATCTTCTAGTTTTATTCTTTGACCTTTTGGATCCCCTTCAGGTGCTTCTTCCTGATAAAATCGGGCTGGTAAAATGTCATTAAAAGCGGTCATTCCTTCACGTGTATTGAATAACCGAGTCATGTTCCATATCCGTTCACCAGTTATCAAATAAGATTCTGGGGTGTATGAAAAACCTGTAGCTGCGTTTAGCATCTCAACCATCTCAGGAACATCAAAAGGTAAGAAATCACACAATACTAGAGAGAAACACGCGGCTCTTTCGTCTTGTGATTCTTTAACAAATTTAGCGACTCCTTCCATACTGAAACGAGTCAATGTACCAGAGAGCTCTGCTCCAGGTGTCCAACATCGTTGATGACAACCTCCACGATCAGAAGTTGCATACGCTAATGCCATACCAAATGATCCACGGGGTTCAACACCAGCTAGCTCTAAGTTTTTGACATGAATCGCGAAATCAGCGCTATTGTGACCTAATTCTTTTGCAGCTAAAAAGGAACCCCTAGCAAATAATTCTCCAACTCCCCTTCGCTCTGCAATTAAACGTAACAAATCATGCTGGGCATCTGCGTTCCCAAATGCTAAGTTTGGAATATCCTCTTGGTTTAGAATCCCCTTTTCACTACATTCCATAGCGAATGCAATTGTCCCACCTGCTGTTATGGTATCAATTCCTAAATCGTCACAAATCTCGTTTGCTTTTGCTATTGCTCCTAAATCATCGATTCCACAACTAGCTCCTAGTAGGGCGCTTGTTTCATATTCAGGCCCATCTACTTCCAATCCAGCGTATTTACCTTCATCAAAGCGGGTTGTTTTGCCACATGCAATTAAGCAACCATAACAGGCCGTGTGACCGACTACAAACTCATCACGCATTCTTTCTCCAGAAATAGCTTCTGCTCCTTCAAAAACCCCTGACTGAAAATTTCTTGTAGGTAAAAATCCAGCATCATTGGCCATCTTGACCCACATAACTGTACCAATTTCGTGTCTATGTTTGACTCCAGGATTTTCTCGTACTTTCTTTCGGAATGTTCTTGTCAAAGCTTTGAAAATTTCTTGATTAACTCCTTCAATCTTTTGCGTTCCTCCCGCGACAATTGCTTTGAGATTTTTGGATCCCATCACGGCTCCAACGCCTCCTCTACCAGCCATGTGGGTTCGATCAGTCATAATATTGGCAAAAGTTACTAAATTCTCCCCTGCAGGGCCAATAACACAAACCTCTGATCCATTATACTGTTTTTTTAAAATTTCCTCAACTTGATATGTTCCTTTACCCCAAAGATCATTCGCAGGATGAATTTCAACTCTTTCAGAGGAGATTTCCAAATAACTTGGGGTCTCTGATCTGCCCTTAATGATAACAAAATCATATCCAGCTCTCTTTAACCGATGACCAAATTTCCCTCCGATTTGACTATCGAGATAAATTCCTGTATGGGGGGATTTAGTAACAATACACCATCGGCCAGAGGTTTGAACAGATGTTCCTGACAATGGGCCAGTCATAAATAGAAGTACATTATCAGAACTTAATGGAGCTACCCCAGGTTGTAATTTATCATAAAGAATTTTCGCGCCAAGGCCTTTTCCCCCAATAAATCGCTCTGCAAGTCGCATATCAAGTGAAGGTTCAGTAATTTTTCCTGTAGAGAGGTCAACATCTAAGTGTTTACCCATATAACCCATTTAACATCCCAGCATTAATGTTTCAATTATCTGGAAACTTTTCGATGAATATCTAAAATGTCAGTTAATAAGGCATAGCCAGTTGCTTCACGACCGGCACCAGGCCCAACGATTGTCACATCACCAAGATATTTCGTTGTGTAGGTTAACGCATTGATCGGGCCACTTACTGCAGCAAGCGGATGATCTAAGGGGATCTTCTCTGGCCTCACATATGCCTCAACAGACCCATCTTCTTTCATTTTTGCTCCTGCTATAAGCTTCCAACGTTTTCCTTCTTCCTTAGCATCATTTATGTCCTGAGACGTAATTCTAGTTATTCCTTGACATGGAACCTGGCCTTTCGTGATATTCCCGCCCATTACAACATTAGTTAGAATTACAATCTTTCCTAGGGCATCATAACCCTCAACATCGGCAGTAGGGTCAGCTTCAGCATAACCTAGGTCTTGTGCTTGTTTTAACGCGACCTCGTAACTTAACCCTTTCTCCATTTCTGTTAAAATATAATTCGTTGTTCCGTTGACAATACCTGTAATTTTCGTTATTTTTGAGCTGGCAAGATTGTATATCCCCAAATTGAGAGCTGGAGTCCCGCTTAGGACTGTTCCCTCAAATCTTATCTCAACACCGTTTGTTTTCGCCATCGAAAGGAGCTCACGAGCAGCTAGGGCAATTGGCCCTTTGTTTGTCATTATCACATGTTTATGACAGCCAATCGCAGCTTTAATATGTGATATAGCGGGTTCCCCAGTGTTGATATCCGTCCAAGACACTTCAACAATTAAATTTGCGTTAGTTTCTGTTATTGTTTGAGGGCTATCCCATCCTTTAATCCCCTCTGGATATTCTTCGATTTTACCTGTAGATCTTACTAAATCTAAGACTTTTTGGAGGTCTAATCCATTTT
>JBHLPG010000169.1:0-8227 GCA_048939725.1 Promethearchaeota archaeon
ATATTCAAAGAAATCATGTGGATCATATGGAGCCCACGCAGATAACAACCCAAGAAGCTCAGGTTTTTCTGAGTTTATTATTTTCTTTTTGTTTGAATCCACAACCTGCTGAAATCGTAACTGCCATTGGAATAGCGCTTTTTCATCAATTGGTTTTTCTGGGTAAAGAATTTTTAAGATCTTTACTAAGTCTTTGAAAATTTTTCTTCCAGTATCGTTTTGCCAGTCGATTTCGAGCTCATCAATAATAATATACTTTGCTGCAAGAGAGTAAAGAGTTTGAGAAAGAGCTTTCCCTTCAACTATCTTTTGACCGACTTCCTGGACAATTCCTTGCTGTTTTAGTGTACTAAAATATCTATAAACTGTTGATTCACTTTTTGCCTGGTCATTCTTAGCAAGTATTGCATATTCTTTTGCCATATCTGAAAGAGTTAATGGACCTTTTCTATGCAAAATTTCGACAAGTGTTAAATAACGGGGATTTTTCAAAAGGGCTACTTGATCTAAATTCACGAGTGACATGAGTAGATCTTGCTTTTGAATTATAACATCCTCACTCTGATTGTTTGATGTCCTTCCCATGATTTTTCCCATTTCTTTCATACATCTTTTCATAATTTCAAAAAATCTGAAAAAAGCCTTTTCTTCATTATAAATTAGGTGATCTTCAAAGGCTCAATCATATTCATCCTCTTTATAATTGTTTAATATGTTTCAAATTTGTGATTATTGATTTTAGAATATTTATAAAATTTTTCAATAAAAGTATTGTAACATTCACAAAATTTAAATATGATTTTAAAAAGGTATGCGTTAATTTCACAATTAGTTCCGAAAATCGTAATTGTGAGGAAAAGCATTGAGGCAAAAAAGAGAAAGTAGAATCATAAATTCTATGTTTTCTTTCTAAATAGAAAAATTTGTGCTATCAAGGATAAAAAATAGTGACCTAATATGAGTTCTTTAAGATCATTTATAATAACAAGAATTGCCCTTCTAATACCAATGGTTTGGATTTTAGTTACACTTGTATTTATACTCTTACGAGTTCTTCCTGGAGCAAATCCAGTCAGTGTTATGCATCCTCAAATGCCCGAAACATATGTTCAAATAATTACTGAAAGATTGGGCTTAGATCGGCCTTTGCACGAACAATATATTGATTTTTTGATTGATTCCTTATCATTTGATTTTGGACAGTCTTATCAAACAAATATTGAAGTCTCAAAAGAAATTCAACTTGCATTCGGGCCCACCGTTATGTTAGGGTTCTTTGGAACCTTAATAGGGATACCTTTAGGAATAATCTTGGGAGCAATCGCTGGCGCGAACAGAGAAGGCTTCAAAGATCACATAATTAGAATGTACACGATTGGAATTTATTCAATCCCAATATTTTTGGTTGGGATATTCATGCAAGTTCTCTTTACATATACTCTTGATTTACTACCTGCTTTAGATATCATTCAACCTGGCGGGACTCATGAATTTACTCACTACACTGAAATCTGGGTGATTGATACTCTATTAAGTGGACGTCCCGATTTAACTCTTGATATTCTCATTCATCTTATTATGCCAAGTGTTGCTCTTGGAATGTTGATTGCAGGTGTGATCGCGAGACAGGTGAGGACAAATATGATCCATCAACTCGAACAAGACTATGTACACTTTTCTCGTGCACGAGGAATCCCAGAAATTAGAGTAAAATACAAGTACTGTTTAAAAAATGCTGTTGTCCCAACAATTGGCTTAATCAGTTTACAATTTGCCCTATTATTAGCTGGTGCAATATTAACAGAAACGACATTTAATATTCCAGGATTAGGAAGGTATCTATATCATGCAATTCAAAATAAAGATTTCCCAGCAGTCCAAGGCGCATTAGTTTTTTTTGTTATTATTGTCAGTATCATCAGCTTGATAGGAGACGTTCTATACGCTGTACTAGATCCACGAATTACATATTGACGAAATTGGTGGTGAATCAATGGTAACAATGCCAAAAGATCAGAAAATACCTGTAATTAAATTAAAAAATTTTCTTTCTTATTTTCAAGAGGGTATAAAGCACAACAAGTCACTTACTGTTGGAGGATTTCTTCTGTTGAGTATTGTATTTATGGCATTATTTGCAGATTTTATCGCTCCTTATCATTACGCTGAAATGAATAATAATTGTGGATCACAATACCCAAACTGTCGTTATTCCCCACCTTCCCCTCAACACCCATTCGGTACAAACTTACTTGGTCAAGATGTTATGTCCCGTGTCATTTATGGCTCACGAGTTGCATTAATCATTGCTCTTAGTGCAACGACTGTTTCAATTTGTGTTGGGGTTCCCATCGGAATCCTTTCTGGATATTTTGGAGGAAAGATAGATCGATTCTTAACGATGATTGCTGATGCAATCTATTCTTTTCCTTCATTATTATTAGCAATCACGTTAGCCATCTACTTATCAATATTTGGAAATTTGAAGATTATTGCTGCAGTTGCATTTTCTACAGCGGTTGTTTACATTCCTAGTTACTTTCGAGTTGTTAGATCCCAAGTCTTGCAGGTAAAAAAAGAGATTTATGTCCAAGCAGCGAAATCAATGGGTGCTGGAACATTCACAATATTGTTAAGGCATATTACCCCCAATGTTTTAGCAGCCTCTATAGCAATAATTCCCTTTAATATGACAGAAGCGATTCTAACTAATGCTGGTTTAGCATTCTTAGGGCTTGGTATCCAACCACCCACAGCTGATTGGGGTTACGACGTACAAGATGCTCGTGCACTTTCTAAAGTACGAAATTATCCATGGTTGATATTTTTTCCAGGATTAATGATTTTTATACTATCATTTGCCCTTTCATTAATAGGAGATTCCCTTAATGACAAATTCAATCCCCTTATCAGAAAAAGAACAAAATAATTATCTGTTAGATATTCAAAATTTAGTTGTTGAATATCCTACAAATGAAGGTAATGTACGGGCTGTTAATGATATCTCTCTTTCCCTTCAGAAGGGAGAAATCTTAGGTTTAGTTGGGGAATCAGGTTGTGGTAAGAGTACCATTGGTTTTTCTATCTTAGGTTTGTTAAAAGGTGGAATCATTCGTGATGGTAAAATAATATTTACAGGTAGAGATTTAGGAAAAATGTCTGAAGAAGAACTGCAGCGATTACGGGGTTCGGATATTTCAATGGTTTTTCAGGCTTCACAGAACGCATTGAACCCTTTACAAAAAGTTTCTGATCACTTCATTGAAACTTTGAAGGTTCATAAACGATGGGATGAAAAATCTTGGAATTCGGTAAAAGAGCTTCTTCAACGGCTTGAAATCTCTGAATCCCGTTTAGAAGATTATCCTTTCCAATTTTCGGGTGGGATGCAACAGCGTATTGTGATTGCTCTTACTTTTATTTTAAATCCTAAGCTTATCATTGCGGATGAGCCTACAACTGCCTTAGATGTTTTAGTTCAAGCAAGATTGTTAAAACTACTAAAAGAACTCATCGAGGAGTCTAACTTAACTGTTATTTATATTACACATGACCTTGGGGTTGTTGCCGAGATTACACATCGTGTTGCTATCATGTACGCTGGGAAAATCTTAGAGATTGGTGATACGTTCACTATATTTGAGAGATCTGCCCATCCGTACACACAGGCTCTAATTTCAGCTATCCCAAATGTCAAAGCAAAAACAAAGAAGAAAATGAACTATATCCCAGGTCATCCTCCAGATTTAAGGGATCCTCCTAAAGGATGTTGTTTTGTTGATCGTTGTCCCTTTGTAATTCCATTATGTCGTGAAAACGAACCTAAATCAATTTTGATTCCTTCCCGGACTAACATTGATCATTTTGTCAAGTGTTTCAAGTATGATGACAAAAATAATAGCCAATTCAACTAATACAGTGATTTTATGCAATCTAATTACCCAAAACGAGAGCAATCTCAATTAATTGAGGTTAGTAATCTCAAAAAGTACTTTCCTGTCAAATATGGTTTTTTTCAACGGATATTTTCTAGAAAAGAAAAATTTATTCATGCAATCGATGATATAAGCTTTTCTATCAATTATGGTGAAATATTTTGTCTTGTTGGCGAAAGTGGATGTGGGAAAACAACAACTGCTAATGTATTGGTTGGATTAGAACCTCCAACAACTGGAAAATTCAAATGGAGAGGCCAGATTATCTCTCATTCAGAATTGAAGCCAAAAAAAAAGCATATAAAATCACAGGTTGTATTTCAAAATCCTTATTCTTCATTAAATCCACGAATGAAACTGGGTGATACTATTCTTCATTCACTCGCTATTCATAATAGGGTAACGGATTCTACTACCAAGAAAAGATTAAGAAATGCTGTTTATGCTGAATATGGCCTTTTCTTTGGGAGTCTCCTAAGTTTCATTCTTATAGCTATGACCTTTTTATTAGAAGGTGTCATTGCAACGATAATTGCTATAGTAGCAAGTAGTATTTTTTCTATCGCTTTATTTATGTATTTTTTCCATTCGTGGATTCGGAAGAAAAGCCTTAGAGATCCAATAGTTTTAGAGTTATTCGATGAAATTGGTTTGACACCTTCACTTCAGTATTATACGAAGTACCCCCATGAAGTTAGCGGAGGAGAGCGGCAACGAGCATCTATTGCCCGAGCAATTGTTTTAAATCCCAATCTTCTTGTTGCTGATGAACCAACTAGTATGTTGGATGTAAGCTTACGAGCAGGAATTCTAGACACTTTGAAATCGCTACAATCAAAATATAATATCTCTATTCTCTTCATCACACATGATCTGGCTGCTGCACGACACTTCGGTGATCGCATTGGTGTGATGTATGCAGGCAAGCTAGTTGAAATGGGAAATGTGGAAGATATTTTTCAAAGACCTTTTCATCCCTACACCGAGGCTCTGATTGATGCTATTCCAACTCCAATCCCTGGTCCAAAAGATCATGAGCTTCCGAAAGGTGAAGTTCCTGATGCTATTCGCCCTCCATCTGGATGTCGTTTCCACCCTCGCTGTCCCATTGCTGATCTGTCTATCTGTAGCACAGAAGAGCCAGAATTAATTGAGCAAAGTCCAAATCATTTAGTAGCATGTCATTTTCCAATCATTAAAAAATAAATTGGAAGTATCTTTCCTTCCAGCGAAGAAAACAAGACATTTTCGAGTTAGTTAATAAGTGACCAATTGTTTTTTCACTAAAGAATTTATTTATTAATGCTAAAGTATTTTGAGGGAATAAAGGACAAGATCTGTTTATACTGACTAATTAAAGGTGATTCAACCGATGGAATTCATTGGATTCAATGATTCACACATTCGAGATATCGTAAAAATGAGAAAACGTTTTCCGAAAGAGGAAGAAAAAGCAAAGACAATTAGTGAAAATAATGTGAAGCAAGCACTTCTTTCAATATCTAAAACAGAAAGGTCTGAAGCTCAAATACAAGAAACGATTAGCTGGCTTGAAAAAATATCTCAGTATGTCCCTATACCTAGTGAAAAAGAGTTAGAAGAGCTAATTCAACTTATGATATTATTAGGAAATATTCGTTCTCAATATAATTTCCTTTATGATAAACCAGGACTTGATCTAATGATAAGGGTGAGGGAATGCATGATTAGATATATGGTTGTCTTATCAGAAATTCGGGTTAGTAGAAAGGAATTCTTACCCCATTGGTATTCTGAGGAATCGTGGATATTTGATTGGAGTTGTCTTCTTTTAAATCTTCACCCATCGGACAATATGGAGGCATATTCTTTTTCTGGAATAGCTACACATGACTTCTTACATTTATTAACACTTGAACTTGCCTGTGCTGATTCCACATCGAAATTAAAAAAACCGATGATAAGAATGCAAGGCGTAGATAGTAAAATACATAAGTTTATCATTATTCCAACAGAAGCTGCAGCAACCGAATATCAAATTCAAGTGGAAAGAATATTGAACAATGAGCTTACTTTTACGGAATGGGTTAATCAGACCCTAAAAGTATATGAATTACCAAAAAACTTCTAAGATAAGATTCAAGTAATATTTCCTCTGATAATTGTCTTCTCTCGACACCTTGAAGGAAAATTCCGAAATAATGATAAGAAAAGAAAATGTTACATACAAATAAGAACCATTTAAGAATCCTAAAAAAGCTCTTATTGATTAATCTTATAGGATTTTTAATAATTTTACCTCTTGTTACAGCTTCTAGAGCAGACTATGTTGTAATAGATTGGGGGGATGTTGTCAAGATGAAAGTAAAAATTACATATAGAACGCCTGGGGGGAGTGATCGTTTTTTTTCTGATGGTTTTTTGGAACTCTATCTTGGAGAAAGTATCCCATCACATATAAATGAGACCTTTGATAGAGTAAAAACAATGTCTGAGGTTTTTCGAAAAAGAGTAATAGGTATGAGGCTAGGAGAAATACGAACTTTTGTAGTTAATTATAAGGAAATAAATATTACTCGTCCTGATAATACATTGTACGGTGCTGATATTACATACAACGTAGAATTTCTAGAAATGCTCCTAGATTCAGAATATGATCCTATCTTCGAATTGACTCCTACTCATCCAATTGTTATCATGGCCTTAATCATATTAGGAGTCTTCCTTTTCTTCCTTTATTACCTAGAAATTCCCTCTTTACTATTTCAACAGGTTCAAAGGCTTCGTACTCCCCATTGTACTGTATGTGGAACCCGCACTAAAATGTATTGTGGATTCACTGGTTGTAATAAACCAATTTGTCGTGCATGTTTCACTAAAGAAGGCCGATGCCCCTCCTGCAATAGGAATAAGCTTGTAAGTAAGAGATAATATCATTTTCAGTTAAAAAGTTTGCAATATCACTCATTCATTTCTCTTAATTCTCCACTCCGAAGTAGGAATATTTTATCTGCCCTCTGAGCTGCTTCAGGGTCATGAGTTGTCATTAAAACTGCGTATGTTCCTTCCTGATCTACTATACTTCTAAAAAGGGAAATTATTTCCTTTCCTGTCTGAGAATCTAGGTTTCCAGTTGGTTCATCAACTAATAAGATGGGTGGATTACTTACTATCGCTCTAGAAATCGCGATACGTTGTTTTTCTCCTCCTGAGAGTTGATTTGGATAATAATTTGCCTTTTCAATCATATCAGTTAGTTGGATGGCTTTTAATGCTAGTCTTTTCCGTTCACCTTCAGGAATATCTGCGAAAATCAGAGGAATTTCAACATTCTCCTCTGCAGTGAGATGGGGAAGCAAATTAAAATCTTGAAAAACTAAACCTAGTCGTTCTCGTCTAATTCTAGAAGCAATGTCATCTGATATTTCTGCGATATTGTAGTCCTCTATGAAAACATCCCCTTTGGTTGCTTGCTCCAATCCAGTGATTATATTTAACAGAGTTGTTTTTCCCGATCCCGATGCTCCCATGATCGCGACCATTTCATTCGGGAAAAGCGTGAAATCTATGTTATTGAAGACAGTTAAAGTCGTTGTACCCTCATAAAACTCTTTTTTTAGTCCTTTGACAACTAAGACTGGTTCTACCAAGCTAACTTCTCCGTTCTATCCTGAATTTAAGTTTATTTTAATATTTATATCGATAACTGCAAGTATCAATTTGTTTTTAACCTTAGATCTCTCATACATCACAGAAATGATTCAATTACTAGAATGAAATGCTCCCTCAAAGAGTGAGAATTAGGTTTTCTAATGAGTTTTCTGTCATGAATGTGAGCCAAAATTTTGATGACAACGATGAATCTGACCTCCCCGAAGATTTACTTATTGGATTGGCGAATGTTTACAAGATTTATCGTACATCAGAAATCGAAACTGTAGCGTTGCGTGGAGTGAGTTTATCCCTTTTTGAAGAAGAGATTATGGGTGTTATCGGGCCATCTGGAAGTGGGAAAACTACCTTAGTAAATATTATGGCTGGATTAATCAAACCGACGGCAGGAATTGTATATTGGTCCACAGTTGGAGCTGATATTGCACGCTTGTCAGATAATTTAGTAACACAGATTCGAAATCAATTTGTTGGGATTATATGCCAGATTTCGGAGTCTAATTTATTACCACAATTGTCTGTCATTGAAAATGTTATGTTACAAGGAAAAATTGGTAGTCAGAGGAGTTCAGGTCTGAAAAAAAAGGCACTGGAACTTTTAGATCGAGTTGGTCTTAAAGCTCGCCGAAATAGTAATCCAA
>JBHLPG010000016.1:0-32298 GCA_048939725.1 Promethearchaeota archaeon
AACTGCAAGGTTAATGGGGTTAATCCAAGAGATCTCGAAAATATCCAAAATTGGATCCAATACACAACCCCCACTGGATAGGCAATGACCTGTGGAACCAATTGCTGTGGCAACAATGATTCCATCTGCTAAAGAACTAGAAATAATTACACCATCAACGAGAATACGGAAATCTATAGGTTTTAATAAATCTACGGAAGTAATAACAAATTCATTGATCGCTGAGCCAAGACTATGGCCATTAATCACTGCCTCAATGCGTTTATGCTCTTCAATCTTAAATTTTCCTGAAAGAAAGCTTTTGAAATTTCTAATAACATCCTTAGGTTCTATTTCTGTCATAAAACCCTTTCTACCTTTATTAATAGATAATATGGGTATATCGGGCTTAGTTCTAGCAATCCTAAGGATAGTTCCGTCACCTCCTATTGAAATGATACAATCTACATCCATTTGTTCCATTAATTCCCTTTGAATTGAATTTAAGGGAGTGGTTTTCGCCATAAAATCGAAAAGTTCTGGATTCATGAAAAATTTGATGGAAGAGCTTTCCTCAATAGAGAGAATACTTTGAATTATGTCAATAGTTTCCTGAAAAAGTACCTGGGAGACAATACCAATTCGTGATACTCTCACCAAAGGATTTACAACCCGTTGAATGTTTTTATATTAAAGTGACATTTCTCGGACTTGCATGATCTTACTTCGATCCATCACAATCCAATATTCAATCTCTACCGTTTTCCCAGCGGAGAATAAGGAGTTAAGTTTTGTCTTAAGTTCCTCATCGGAGGGTGGATCTGCAACAAATGTACCATATGTTTCGTTGTCCATCGCATGAACAAAGCCAGTATTGGCTTCGACATTTGTTACTTGAGCGACACGTTTTTCAATTATTGGAACATTAATTCTTTTATCGACTGGGGAAATAAACTGTCTTTTCTGATTATCAAATAGTCCTATTAACATCATCCTTGCTTTGGCTGCTCCATGTTTTCCAGGTTTGCTTTTATCAATGGAGATAACTCGACAAGGTTCGTTAGACTCGGGGTCAATGATATAACGACCTATTTTAATACTACCGACTTTTTTTGGTTCATATGCCATATTCTAAGCACCATCTCTATCTTTGTATACCGTTTAAAATAGGGTGGAGTTCCATGTTAAAATTTCTTTGAACTCAGATCCAATTTATTTTAATTTGGCACTGTTGACATGTAGAACACCACACCAAATAAATGTTTATCTTTTCCTCGCAGAATATATTCGGAAAAAGTAGTGAAAATTCTTTTTTTTGAGTATACATTTAGTTGATAAGTTAAAACTCAATTCGAAGGAAATGAAAGCGATAAAGGTATAGAGTTAATTTTTGGTTCTTATTTGGTGATTAGCATTGTTCGCACCGAAGGGTTTAGGTTATGATAGAGGGAGTACTATTTTTAGTCCTGATGGGAGATTATTTCAAGTGGAATACGCCATCGAAGCTGTTAAACGCGGAACAACAGCCATTGGGATTAAAACTGATGAGGGGTGTTGTTTAGCAGTTCAAAAACGGTTACACACCTCTCTTGTCGAGAAAGAGCTGGTAAAGAAGATTTTTGCAATTGATGACCACATTGCTGCAGCTATTGCGGGATTAACAGCCGATGCACATGTGCTTGTGAATCAAGCACGTATTCAAGCGCAGATTCATCGGATTACCTATAGTGAAGCAATAACTGTAGAGGCACTTACTCGACGACTAGCGAATCTAAAGCAGATGTACACTCAACACGCGGGAGTACGGCCTTTCGGGGTTTCATTGCTCATTGCAGGCTGTGATGAAATGTTAGGCCCTCAATTATATATGACTGAACCTAGCGGAAGTTATTGGGGGTATCGTGCTACTGCAATAGGTTCAAGTGCTCCTGCAATCATAGAATATCTTGAGGGTGAATACAAAGAAATCGCTCAAACCCTGGAGGAGGGGAGTTTAATTGCTTTAAAAGCACTAAAACACGTGTCTGACGAGGTCGGTATTGACCCACAGATGATTGAAATTGTGGTAATATCCAAAAAAACTCAAGTAATTGAATATTTAAGCAAACAAGACATAAATTTACTTATTAAACGTTTGCAGGAGAGTTAGGAAATGTTACGAGATGCACGTAGGTTTGATTTAACAGGTAAATCAATTGTTCGTGCAAAATTTGAAGGGAATAGATTTGAAATTATAGTTAATCCAGAATTGGCTCTTAAATATAAAATGGGTTTACTTGATGATACAACTAGTATTTCTGACATTCTCGAAATGGATGAAATTTTTCATAATGCAAGCAAGGGGGAAAAGGTTCCCGAAGAGATTCTCTTGCATTGTTTTGAGACAACTGACCTTATTAAAATTGCAGAAAAACTACTGATTAAAGGAGAATTGAATTTAACAGCAGAACAACGCCAGGAATTTTTCGAGAAAAAGCGTCGACAAATCGTAACTATTCTATCTAAGACATGCATAAATCCGAAGACACGAACTCCCCATCCCCCTTTACGAATTGAGAACGCAATGAAAGAAGCTAAGGTTATGATTGATCCATCAATCCCTGCAGAAAGTCAGCTAAAGGATATAATCAAGCAGCTTCGTAGTGTTATGCCCATTAGTATGGAAACCGTCAAACTTGCTGTGAGAATTCCTCCAGAGTTTACAGGGAAGGCTTATGGAGAAATAAAACGTGATGCACAAATTGAAAAAGATGAATGGCAGAATGATGGTCATTGGATTGCAGTAGTAACAGTGGCAGCTGGAATACAGGGAGAGTTTATGGAACGGGTTCAAAGTATGACAAAGGGCCGTGCAGAGATCAAGATTATGGAAAGAATTCGGTTATAACCTTTTATGATAACTTTATTATTTGAGAAGTGAATGAAATGACGATTTTAGTGACCAGAAATCAACTTGTTATTCCGGGTGAAATTTTAGCTCGTGGATCTGGATTTAAAGTTGGTGGTGGAGTATATCGTAGAACTGTCAATAATGAGATTGAGATTTACGCGTCTATGATAGGTTTGGCACAGATTAGAAAGAATAGAGTAGGTGTTGTCCCATTAGAAGGTTGCTATATTCCATTAGAAGGAGATATTGTTATTGGAAAGATAACCAAGGTAGGTATCACTTCTTGGAACGTAGATATACGTGGGCCTTATATCGGAACACTTAGAGTTAGTAATGTTATTGATAGAGACTTTGATGCTCTTAGGGAGAGTTTGGATCGCATTTTGGAGACTGGAGACATTATCAAAGCGCAAATCACATTCTTTGATAGAATGCGAGATCCTGTTCTCACATTACAAGGACGGGGCCTTAGAAAAATAAACAATGGCCATTTAATCGAGGTAGATCCAGTCAAGATTCCCAGGATCATTGGTAAAAAGGGCAGTATGATTCAATTATTAAAAAATATGACTAATGCTCAAATTATTGTTGGACAAAATGGCCGGATAGTCATTATTGCATCTAATCTGGAAACTGAAAATTTGGTCGAGCGTGCGATCCAAAAAATCGAAGCAGAGGCCCATACAAGCGGATTAACTGACAGAATTCGCGAATATTTAGAAAATGAAAAGATGAAATTATCTCAAAGAAGTGAAGAAGATGAATGAAGAAAAAACTCCTCTTATGCTTGAGGATGGTCGACGTTTAGATGGTCGTGGGCTTCACGACCTTAGGCCGATTGAAATGAGCACAGGAGTCCTTAACCGAGCTGATGGAAGTTGTTATCTTAAGTGGGGAAATAATAAAATATTATGTGCGGTCTATGGGCCACGAGAACTACATCCAAAACATCTTGCTCAACCAGATAAAGCAATAGTTCGCGTTGAATATAGACTTGCAACGTTTTCTGTTGGAGAACGAAAAAGTCCAGCTCCCCGTCGTCGAGAGTATGAACTTAGTAAGATATTATCCGAATCAATTAATTCAGCCTTATTTTTAGAAAAATTTCCTACTGGAACAATAGATGTTTTCGTCACTGTTTTAGATGCAGATGGTGGTACTCGTTGTGCAGCACTAACTGCTGCTTCATTAGGACTAGCTGATGCAGGCATCCCGATGAGAGGGATTATTACTGGTTGTGCAGTCGGGAAAGTTGATGGGAAAGTTGTGGTTGATCTTTCCGATGTTGAAGATAAAGAAGGAGAAGGAGATATGCCTGTTGCGATGATTCACAGCACAGGAGAGTTAACCTTACTTCAGTGTGACGGTAAATTCACACCAGAAGAGATTGAAGAAGGGCTTAAACTTTCAAGAACAGCCATTGGCCAGGTATATCAAATGCAGCGAAACGCTTTATTAAATAAATATTCCCAACTCGAAGAACCTCATGATAAACTTGACGATGAAGAAGAATAGGTGAAAAAAAATGCGTTCAGAAGATATAATCGCAAGCTTAGAAAAAAGATATCTAACTGATTTACTTGCGAAGGAGCAACGGATGGATAATCGAAGTTTTTGGGAGGGGCGCCCAATTCAAATTATACCTAATGTCATTAAAAAGGCTGAAGGTTCAGCAATGGTAAAATGGGGTGACACTGTTGTGTTGGCTGGTGTAAAAGCACAAATAGGTTCTCCATTTCCAGATACTCCAAATGATGGTGTAATCACAGTGAACCTTGAATTATCTCCCATATCATCACCATCGTTTGAAAGTGGTCCACCGGGGCCTTTAGCTATCGAAATGGCTAGGGTTGTGGATCGAGGAATTCGCGAAAGCAAAGTAATTCCAATGAATGATCCAAAATTATGTGTTATTCCTGGAAAATCTGTGTGGATTCTGTTTATTGATGTTTATATACTTGATGATGGAGGAAATTTAATAGATGCTTCAGCGCTTGCAGCTATGGCAGCCCTTGCAAATACACGATTAAATAAGGTTTTAATTGATGAAGAAACAGAAGAAGTCACATTATTGGAAGAAACGGAACCCTTACCGAGAGCAGGGTGCGCAGTAAGTCTGACATATGTAAAAATTGATGATATAATTATGTATGATCCCAATCTGATTGAAGATCGGGGGAAAACTGCTCGATTTTCTTTAGCAATCACAGATGAAGGTATGATATGTTCGATGCAGAAAGGAGAATCAGGTGTTTTTCTAGAGAGTGAAATTTTAACTATATTAGAAAAAGCATCAAGTCGAGGGAAGGAATTAATTGAAATCATTGAACAAAATTCAGAGGTTACAGAGCTTCAGGAGATGTTCCAATTCGAATTTTGACCAATGATTTTCTACTAGAAATGATGACGATATCAATAAATATGAACCATAAGGAGCTCTCTTATAGGGTATTACTGAATCCTGAAACTGGAAAGCCCCCCTACATTACATAGGGAAGATATCTATTAGTAAGTAAAGCAATAAATGGAGTAATACAATAAAAATGGGACGAACTAAAAAGGTAGGATCCACAGGACGCTTCGGTACCAGATATGGTGCTACAATTAGGAAAAGAATCAAGAAGATTGAAGGTGTTATGAAAATCAAACACCGGTGTCCTTCCTGTAATTTAAATAAGGTAAAGCGAGACTCAATAGGCATTTGGGAATGCCAATTCTGTGGTTTTCGATTTACTGGCGGATCGTGGGCTCCAGAAACACCAGGGGGAAAGATTGCTCTTCGAACGGCCAAACGATTAGCTAGTGAACCCGAAACTTAGTATTTTTCGTAATAAATCCATTTATTTAAACCACTCAAGAGTGGATAATTGATTGGTTCTGTTAATAACAACATCTCGTAATCCCTCACATAAATTACGTCGAATAAGTAAGATTATTAATTACTCCATCCCCAAATCCCAAAGGTTAACCAGAGGGAACTTAAGCTTAAGTGACATTTTTCGATATTGTTGGAATCATCAGATTTCTCGCCTCATCATCCTTCAGAAACATTCGAAAAATTCTCTTCTTGTAAAAGCTTTTTCAATAGAAGATAAACCTCGACCGATTCATGCGACGATAAGATTGTCAGAAATTGTTACTCTACAGAAACATGTTAAAACACAGCGGATTTTGATTGAGAAAGTAAATATCGAATTCAAGAGTAAATTGAGGAAAGAAATAAGGAAATATATTTTAGATTTTTTCTCACCAATTACCCAGAATTTAGAACCTAATCATTCAACAAAACTTCTTATAATTAGTTTCGAAAAGACTAGTTCAGACTCTCTTATTGGACATGCAGTGCAACAAAATTCATCAATGCCACTACCCCTTTACACTATTCATATCACTTTAGAATGTAATAACGATGAACCCGAAATTTAAATTCAATTTTAGTATCCAGTATGATTCAGAGGATGAGGCCAGGATCATATATACATCTCTAATACCTGAGATTCAAGAGGAGCACTTTGATCGATCCAAGGCTACTATTGGATTAGAGGCTCAAAAAATAGAAATTAATGTTATTGCTCAAGATGTTAACGCAGCTAAAGCTACTATTAGTTCTATTTTACGGTGGATTTCTAGTACAACACAAACTCTCTCAACTTTGGCAAAACACACTTTTAACCCAGAAGAATCTTCGACGCTCGAAAAGGAAATTCTGAAATAAATTGGAAATAATTTGTGGTTGTTATTATGGCCTTACGTGAACTCTCTCCTGCTAAGCAAGAACAGCTCTTAAGGTTCCGACAGCTGGAACAAACCATCCAGAATTTACGAATCCAACTTTCGGAGATTTCCCGTGCTCTTTCCGAAATTGAGATGACAAGAAAGGAACTTCAGAAATTGGATTCTGAGCAAGAAGTATGGAAGACAATAGGATCAGTTATGTTCCCTAAAAAAGTTGGAGAAATCCTGAAAGAATTAACAGAAAGAACTGAGCTTTTAGAGCTTAAACAAAAAAGCTTTTCTTCTCAAGAGGCTCAGAACATTAAACGGTTAGAGGAATTACAGACTCGCCTGAGTGAAGATTTAGCTGATTTACAATCATCAAATTGATTTCAGTTATACTTAGTTTAATAACGTGAATTCCTTGATAGATAACGAATCAGATGAAATACTGGATCGTTTATATCTTAAAATTAAACAATTTCTTTATACTAAAGTTGGGGAAGATTTAGATCAAGATCTGATTGATATCAGCTTGGAAACAACAGAAAATGGAGAACTCAATATAAATATTGATTTATATCTTGAATTATCACCTTTTTCGAGATTTGATGTGCAAGAAGTAGCTGAAGAAGCAGTCGAGTATGGCATCAAAGAAGCTGACCAGATTTTCCCATCTTATGTTTTAAGAATCCAGAGGAAATAATATAACAATTTGGCTGAAGTAAGATTATGTCTCGAACAAGATGCTGTCGTAATACTCCTTTTACTCAAGACCCGCAATCAAAAAAGGCCTATTGTAAAGATCATTTCATAAAATTAATTGAAAATAAAGTAAGAAAAGCTATTAACCGTTTTAATATGCTGGAAAGAGATGATCATATAGGTTTGGGGTATTCAGGGGGAAAAGACAGCTCTACTCTTCTAAATATCCTTATTAACCTTCGAAAACGGTATCCAAATTGTGATTTGACTGTACTAACCGTTGATGAAGGGATTATAGGATACAGAGATGAATGTTTGAAACTCACTGAGAAAATTGCTAAGAAATACCAAGTTCCTCAGGTTATTGTGTCCTTCAAGCAAATTTATGGTGCAACATTAGACCAAATAATTGAAAAAAGTCTTGAGAAGAGACATTCATTATCTGCCTGTGCTATTTGTGGGATCCTCCGTCGTCGTGCATTAAATTACGCAGCTAAACAAGCCAATGCAACCAAAATTGCTACTGCACATAATTTAGACGATGAAGCACAATCGATATTATTGAATTTACTACGTGGAGATTCAAATAAATTTATACGCCTCTCTCGTTTTCCAATTTCAAAGTTTAAAACTCTATTACCTCGCATACGGCCTTTTGTACACATAACAGAACCTGAGATTGTCCTTTATGCGTATGCGACAAATTTGAAATACCATTCATATCCATGTCCATATGCTTCTTCTGCAATGCGTAATAATATTCGGAATTTTCTTTCAAATATGGAGGAAAAACGACCAAGTACTTTACGAAATATTGTTAATCTTCATGATTCAATTAGTCAGTATTTTCCAAAGGTAGAAAACCTAGAACCCCCTTATTTGTGTCAAAAATGCGGTGAAATTTCTTCCAATGAGGTTTGTCCCATTTGTCAACTATTAGATGACTTTGGATTTGAAAATTAATTAAAAATTCATGGAAATTAGTCTTCGCCAACAGCAAGGAATTTCTGATTACTATCAATCCTTTTTATCATTCGTTGATTTTTCTTAATAGATTGGATATGAAGTAGTCCTTTTATTTCTAACTTCATTAGGGCACGGTTCAATTCCCTCTCTGAAAACTCTCCAACATCATTTTCTAGTAAACGAATTAAATCATCTTCTAAAAGGACACCTTCACGACGTTCAACAATGTTCATTATAGAAAAAGTTAGAGGAAACGGTCTCCAATAAGGTTCTTTATTTACCATTTTTGTTGCCTTTCAATTAATTTATCTGAGAGAAAGAAGGATTAATGTGAGATTTTTTTGAGAGATTTACAATCTTTTCTGAAGTAGGTTATTAGATAATTATCCAAATAGTGGAACAGTAGGTTGAGCATCAACAGCTATTCTTCGTCTGAACTGAGATTCTTGGTTTTCATACCATTTTATCATTTCTGGTGTACAGGATGAGTGAACTCTTGAAAGAGAGGCTTCAAAATGACGCCATTCCACTAAATTAGAATCTAATCCTTCGCGAAGAGCTATCATACCCGCTTCACGACAAATTGCGTCCAAATCTGCCCCTACATAATATTCCGTTTCTTTGGCTAATCGGTCTAGATTCACATCTTCTGCGAGGGGCATATCCTTTGTGTGAATATCAAGAATCTGTTTACGGCTTTCTTCATCAGGAGGAGGTATGTAAACAACGCGATCAAATCTTCCTGGTCTAAGAAGTGCTGGATCTATCATATCTGGGCGATTGGTCGCTGCTAGAACTACTACATCTCTTAAGGGCTCAATTCCAGCTAGCTCTGTCAGGAGTTGGCTTATAACCCGTTCATTCACTCCAGAGGAGTCACCAGATCCTCTTCGGGTAGCAACAGCATCAATTTCATCAAAAAAAACAAGTGCAGGGGAAGCTGTACGAGCTTTACGAAAGACTTCACGAATAGCTTTTTCACTTTCTCCAACCCATTTTGAAAGTAATTCAGGACCTTTGACACTTATAAAATTAACTTGACTCTCTGTTGCTAAAGCTTTTGCTAATAAGGTTTTTCCTGTGCCTGGTGCTCCAAATAGAAGAACTGCTCTAGGTGGATTAATACCTAGACGTTGAAAACTATCCTTTCTTCTTAATGGCCATTCAACAATCTCAATAAGTTCTTGTTTAATCGAATCCATTCCGCCAATGTTTTCCCATTTCACATTTGGGACTTCTACAAAAACCTCCCTAATTGCAGAAGGATGGATCTCTTTTAAAGCATCCTCGAAATGACGGTCCTCAACTTTTAAATTATCAAGAACTGCTGGTGGGATCGTGTCTTCGCTCAGATTAATTTCGGGTAGAATCTCACGAAGCTTTTTCATGGCAGCTTCTCGGCCTAGAGCTGCAAGATCAGCACCCACAAAACCATGAGTAATAACCGCAAGTTTCTCTGTGTCTACATCTTCTATCCCTGGCATTCTCCTAGTATGAATTTGAAGGATCTCTAATCGCTCATTTTTATCGGGAACTCCGATTTCAATTTCGCGATCAAAACGGCCTGGTCGACGTAAAGCAGGATCGACAGCATTGGGACGATTAGTTGCCCCAATTACAATTGTTTCGCCTCGACTCTCCAGTCCATCCATTAAAGCTAGAATTTGTGCAACAACGCGTCGTTCAACTTCACCAGTAACATCTTCGCGTTTTGGCGCAATAGCGTCAATTTCATCGATAAATATAATACTTGGAGCATTATCCTCAGCTTCTTTGAATATTTCTCGTAGTCTAGCTTCACTTTCTCCATAGAACTTGCTCATAATTTCCGGTCCTTGAATCGGAATGAAGTGAGCCTCTGATTCATTAGCGACAGCTTTTGCGATAAGAGTTTTACCCGTTCCAGGAGGCCCATGTAACAAAACTCCCTTGGGTGGATCAATTCCCAATTTCTTGAAGAGTTCAGGATGTTTTAGAGGAAGTTCAACCATCTCACGGATTCGCTGAATTGCATCTGACAAACCACCTATGTCCTCATAGCTCACCCCAGGCATTCCTGTTTCAGTTTCAGAAACAGGTTTTTCTGAGACATTCAGCTTTGTAGTGTCAGTGATCAACACAATATCTGTAGGAGTGGTCGAATTTACAACAAATGGAATTGACCTACCTAGAATAGGTATGAGAACTGTATCATTTTTGGAAACGGGGTAACCTAACAATTTTCGCTTGACAAAAGCTTCGAATCCATAATCGAGAGATATCTGTCGGGTGGGTGCGATGTTGACTGTTTTTGCAACTTTAATTTGGGCTTTTCGAATACGAACGTTTTCTTCTAAAGACACTTTGGCATTTCTACGGATTATTCCATCCATTCGTACTATTCCTGCCCCCTGGTCCTCAATGTATGCTGGCCAAGCGATAGCTCCAGTTTTTTGTCGTCCTCGGATTTCTACAACATCTCCAGTTGTGATTCCAATCTCACGCATGTTGATATCATCCATTCGGATCTTCCCACGACCAACATCGCGTTGTCGGGCCTCAGCAACTTTTAACACAACTTCTTTTGCCAAAGTTCTCAACTTATAATACTATTTACAACTCTAGTGTAGTTGTCTTTCTTCTTGTTTAAAATTGATTCTAATCAAATCCTAATAATATTTTCCTTAAAGAGGTTGGTGAATCCCCCTCTATAACTCTTCCAAAAAAAGAGTTGTTCTTGTAATATGATCGTAAATTAATAATCAATTATAGTTTGGAGTTCAATTTCGCAATTGTCGATTTCTTCCAAAGCCATAAGCCGATCTTCATATTTTTGAAGTGTTTCTGTCCCCTCATCGGAGTCAACTGTCTTCACAAAGAGTTTAATGGCATATAAACCAAAGAAAAGAGGTTCTTCTTCCCTTTTCAATACTTCTAGATCTAAACCAGCTCTCAATTCGGTTTGAGCGCGGGATACAATCTCATCACGATTAACTTCCGGAGATGTAGGAATAATCCTCAGAATTGACAGCACATTTGACATGATTGATCCTCTCTGAACATTAATTAAGGTAGAAGTTCTGATAAATGATATTCAATATAGCAAAATGACTTTAAGGCCCAGTAAATCCACAATTAGGACAGGTATATCGATTCCCTAATTTTCGACACCGCTCACAACGAATAATTGGGATCATTCCACAAGATGGACAAGGAAAACGGGTTGTTCCATGTTGACTGGGCATGACCGCAATTTGACATGGATTACATCTTTGCATTCGAATGTTTTCGCTCATATAGGGAACCTCTGAGTCTATTTGCCCTCCCCAGTAAAAATATAATAAAGTCTTCTCTTTGATTCAGTCCTTCATCAAGTTTTTCTCTAGCTCAGGAGAAATTTTGGTGCTTAAATAGAACTGGATGTAAGGACTTTAGGAAAGTAAATTAGAGTGAGAAGAATGGCAACTTATGGTCATGTAACAGTAGCTAAAGATGGTGAATCCTCTTCTGCAGAAACGATTCAAAAGATTTTAGATAGGTTAGGCGCTGTTCAAGGGGTAGTGCAAGCTCTCCTGGTGAGTGAAGAAGGCTTTCCAATAATGAGTGCACGGACAACACCGATCTCTGAGGAAGTTGAGACTTTGGTCTCCGCCATGGTTGCTGGAATTGTCAGCACATTCGCTGGGGCGTGTGTTCAACTTAATTTAGGCAACAATATAGATTACATTCATGTTCAGACCCCACTCGGTTTGGGTTTAATTTCTAGCATAGGAAGTACAATTCTCGTGCTGATTACAAACCCCAAAGTTAAGCTCGGATTAATGCACTATCTAATTACCTCAACGAGGACTAAGATGTTAAAATTAAGAGATTTCTGATTAATAAAAGTTTTTTGGGGGGTTTTTTTTAAAAAGAGGGGCAAGTATAACGCAAATTTGTTTTTAAGAAAAACTAATTTGATTTATAATCGCTTCTATATTCAGTGATTCATAATAAAAGTGAATTTGGTGAGTTTTTATTGCCCCTTAAGGAGTCTGATTTAGTACTACGTCCTTTAGATTGTAAGGTTGGAGGAATGGAACCAATCTGTATTCTTGATCCTGATCATCCGTGCTGTGAGGATGTTCCTCGCGAAGAAATCATGTTTGAAGACGGTCAATTAGTTAAAAAGGGCAACTCTGCAATTGTATCCCTTAAACTTCATTTTAACGATCCAGTTGAAGTATTTATTTTTGACAGAATACGAAATGAGTTATGGCGGGACGCTGGATCTCGACTAAAAGTCATCCGAGAACCAGAGGAGGGATATCAAATCTCTTTTTTTCTCAATACCGAAATGGTGGCAAATATTGAACAGCGAGAGACATTAATTGACTATTGGGAGAAATTTAGCACAGAAATGCGTCGAGTCTTAACAGATGGAAAAATGGTCATTAATAAATATGTTCGGAGTAAAGCCGAAGCTTCTCGCCTCAGCTAGATGATATTATTCTCCTTAAAGGGTAGCTAGTTCATTAGATACAAATCTCATTCATGAAAATATTGCAGAATAAAAAAAAAGAAGTGTAAATTATCTAATTTTAAGCTGCAGCGTCATAATCAGTACTGTATAAGGGATCCTGAACATCATCCCCAATTTTATACTCTACTTTTATCCTTAAAACCGCAGTGTCGACAGGTTCCGCAAAATTATAAGTTATATCAATTTTTGATTGACCAGTAGTTATAGTAAACGGGAAAGTTGTCGTACTGTTAGCATTAGTAATAGGGATTTCATTTGCTTGAATTTCTATTTTTGTAATTGTTACTGTTTTTGATAATTCATTTGTTAAAGTGAATACTAATTTGTCATGTGTACCATTTTCATCTATATCAGAAAATTTGACCGAGCTAAATTTCAATTCTCCTGATGATTCAATCATTGGTAGTACAATAACAAATAAAACCGCACCTGCGGCTACAGCAAGTCCAATCAGTAGAATTGCAGCCAGAATGGGGCTAACTGCACGTTTTTTTCGCAATAGTTTGTGGATTTTCATGATAGATTTATCTCCATCTTTTTTTCATAATTTTTGATGAGTCAATTATTGACTTTGAAAAACATAATTAACATATTACTTAAACTTTTCATAATATCATGATGTTATTTATTTCGTAGCATAAATAATATGCTTTTAATCATACCTACTCTCATATTAAGTTATGATTGATATTCACTAGCGTTTTATTAACAAATTAATATACAAAGGAAGCACATTCTCTATTTTAGTTGCAAAATATTCACATGTGGCCTCAATTTACTCATTGTTTGTTCAAGTGTCTCAACCAACACTCTGGTTTCTAATATTTCCATGAAATTAAAATCTCCTGAGTAACGTGGAACGATGTGCCAGTGGATATGGTCGATGCTGCCTCCAGCGATTTTTCCAAGATTCAAACCAATATTAAAAGCTGTTGGTTGGTGTGTGTGTTTCAAAAGCTTAATCCCTCTTTGTAGCAAAACAGTCAGATGAAAAGCAACTTCAGTTGGTATTTCCTCAAATAAGTTGTAGTGCTCAATTGGAGCAATTAAAAGGTGACCAGGATTATAGGGAAAACGGTTGAGTAAAATCATGATGTGGTCGTCACGAAAAACTTCCCAGGCTTCTATTCCTGGAGTTTTTTGGGCAATAGCGCATAGAAAGCACTGATTAGGATCCTTCCTACGTTTAACATATTCAATCTTCCATGGGGCTGTAAGATAAGACTGAAATAAAGGATTGGACATTGTAGCATTCCTCAATAATACATGATGAATTTTAATATAGATAATTATTCCGAATATCTTGTTTTACAGATTGCGGAACATTGATTCGGAAAGATTTTTTTTATTTGTTTAAGAATGTTGTCATAATGGTGCGAGCAGAGCATGCATTGGCAAAAACGAATACATTCTAGAAGAACACTAATAGGATTATTTTTAATAGCTGGAACTGTTGTAATAAGTATCACTCTGCCAATGATGGGAAATATAGGAGATGGAGAACCAGAGAAAGGAACAATAGCTGTTTTTTTTGGCTCTACTACGGATAAAAAATTAAGTGAAGAAGTTATCGAAGTTACAGGATTATCAGCACGGTATTACAATATTTCTAAAATCCAGAAGAAGAAATCATTTGAATTTGAGAATGAAAGCATTGCAGCAATTTGGTGGATCAATGAGCTCCCATTACCTATAGATTTAACATTCATGGGTGAATTTAGCGAATGGAGAGATGCAGACAAAGGACTATTTGTGCTGAATCGTTATTTTAATCAAACACCACTTCAATATTTGAAGAATTTTGGCATAACATCTTACACCCCAATAGTTTACCCTCTTAATGGATCATTTGTAAAACAAGAGCTGAATATTTTAGAAACCACAGACCCTCTTTTAACTTTAAACACAACAACTCTAGAAGTCATTTGTAGTACTGCATGGGTAGAGATTGATAATCAAACACAGATGTTGCTAGAGGTTAAAAAACCTGAAAATGAACCGTTTTTGAATAATTTGACCTCGGGTATTTGGATTGCAGACAGGCGTGTCATTATCGGCACTCTCTCGATCGAACTTCCTTTAGATATTGGAGAATCTCCAATCAATTTTCATGAGATGAATCAAATTACTTCTGAGGAGGTTATTGATCTTCTAGGTCAGATCCTCCAATTAACAATACGGAGTTTACCTTCTGATAATGGCATTCAAATTCAGTTCGGAGATCTGAACCAAGTAATTGCGATAAGTTTTGTTGTGTTTGCGAGTATTTTATCATTCTTTGTTTTGTTGAAAGTAGGGATTTTTTCCAGAATTCGTGATATTTTGGTGGGATTTTTCTTAAGTTTATTCTTATTTGTTGCCCATATTGCTTATTCACCTCAAAGAAGACGGATTAACGAGACTGAACTCCTAGAAAATGAATTACGGGGCCAGATTGTAGGTTTCCTGGAGGCGAAAGGAGAACAAGGAGCTCATTTACGAGAAATACAGCGAGAAGTGGGGTGTGGCATCTCCTCCCTATTGTGGCATTTACAGGCGTTAGATGATTTCAATTTGATCACCCATGAGAAAATTGGCAAGTACCATATTTTTTACCTTGTGGGGGCAAAATCTGTTCAAATATCAGAGATTGCACTGGCTTTGAAAAGCGATGTAGCTAAGGAGCTCTGTCGTGTTTTAATAAGGAAAGGAAAACCTTTAACATTAACAAAAATTTCACAAGAGATTGATGTACACCATTCAAGTATTCAACATCATATTAAAAGATTGGAAGAGTTAGGTATAATAATTTCCTTAAAAGAAAAAAAGAGGTCAAAGTATACAATTGGTCCGAAGCGCTTATCTTGGTTAAAAAGTCATTTGGAGGTGGCTTGATTGAGGATACGAAATCAATCGATTTGGAAAACATGGATTTTTTGTGTCTCCTTAATCTTGATCTCTATAGGCAGTAGTGTTTCCGCTGTGGAAAGTTCAGATTATCAACCACTTCTATTTGGTTCATTTTTTGATAGTAGTTTATTTGGGATTCAATTTAATTACAATCCCAATGCTCCAGAGGATCAAAAAATCCTTTTAGTCACTGATTTAGTTAATCAAACTTCTCTAGCTACTCCTACTAATTATCACAATATCATTAGCCTAGTTGGACATGAGGATAAGGGGATAAAATCTGCATTCCTAGCATTGGAAAGATTTAACCGCACGATAATTGATTTAATCAGTTGGCAAGCCATCGTCCCGTTTATTAAGTATTTACATCATTTTTCGCTCCCTAGCGGGGAGGATGTGGTCTTAGGGCAAGATTTTCTTGGAATTGCATTAAAGATCAAAGAAAGTGAGATTTATCCAGCAGAGTATCAACTTGGTTATGCAAATGTTCCATTGACCTTTCTGGAACTTTTGATACCTGATGGTTATAATTCCTCTTTAACCTCCTCTGTAGGGACCTCTATCAGGATCCAAGAAAGCATTAACGAGCTTCAAATCGATTTTACATATTCTAATTTAACCTTTCTTTTCCAAGGGAGTAGTATAGATTTAAATACTCTATCTGGACTAAGAATAGTTGAGAATGTGATCCTAGCTCAATTTGACAAAATTACATTCTCGATCTTTTTTAGAAAATACTCACATCATGAAATATCAGGCGTTGAAACTATTTCTAAAGTGTCCATAGGTACCGTTATGAATTTAATCATTAATGAGGAGCTTCCAACGAGTGTAAGTTGGATAAATGCAATTGACTATGAGATCGAAGAAAACTTTCAAGATTTAGAGTTTCCTATTCATGAAGTATTCTCGTGGTATCAAGGCTCGGATATAAAACGGAGATTAGAGCTTTTTAAAGATATTTCATTTTCTTTTATAACAAGTCAAAACGTTGGGATTTTAAGCAATACCCAACCGAAAGAAGATATTCAAATTGTCATTGATGGGAACAATAGGACACCAAATGAGCTTGAGAAAAAGGATTTTCCAGTAAAAGAAGAAATTACATTAATTCATAACATGTCTCAAGTATTTTCAACGAAGGTAAAAGGGCGAAACTTCGCAATCCAACATGAAAATGTCCCAGACAAAATTTCCTTAATTCCGATGGAAACTCAAGTAATTGCATTAAATCAACACGATGGATTTGCAGGTAATCGGCTATTCATACAAGAAACATCGTTACTAAAAGAATTGGTTGCTGAATGTGTGAAATGTTTCATACCTGAGATGTCTGCATTGGGAACTGGCGAAATAATTAACGCTGCAGGATTAGATCTTACTTCAGCGCAATATATTCAAGATCTTCAAATAAACAATTGGTCTGGCTTACAGTTCACTTTTAATTTACTACAATTCGCAGTGAAAACAGCCCCCTCAGCCCCTATGAAATCTAGTTCTGGTAAAATAACACCTATACCAGCATTTCACTCTTTTTTAGGTGTCTTAATTGTTTATGTGGTTTTAAAGAAAGGAAAATCAATAAAAAGGAATTATAACAAAAACTAGAAGAAATTTTTTAGTTTTTAAGAAGTAAATGGCCGAATTAAAAATTAATCATAAGTTAATTGCTTTAGAAGGATTGAAAATTATTCTAAACTCACTTAGTCTAATAGAAAGCGAATAATGAGTTATAAAAATATCAATCAGATTTTAAAAAAATATACTGATTAAGTATCCTGATTTTTAACTTTAAATCGGAATTTTATCAAATTTAGAAGATTTTTATACTTTTTTTGGCGGATTTTTGTTTCGCACATTTTTTTAAAGGATGATGAATGCATAGTTCTTAGACTTTGTATCTGACTCTTGATACTCGTCAAAACGCAATGAGAGGAGTTTCAGAGTCGAGGATACGATTAAAGGTGATTTGAAGAAATGAAAAAGAAACTTCTTATGGGGATATCAGTAATAACCTTACTGACGCTCCTTATCTTTACTTCTCCAGCACAAGCTGTCGATGTTGCAGATTTTGCTGGCCATAATTTTGCAGAAGAATATTTTGCGATTGAAGTGGATCTTGTCGGTGACGGGACTAGTGTCTTTGACCCTGATCCTGAAAATCCTGATTTAATTAACGATCTTATAGGTACAGCGACACCAACAGGAGATTCTAATCCTTTAGAAGATGAACAATTCTACCTCGCATATATGAATATGTCAGGTATTGAGACTGCTTTCTCTGCGTTAGAGAAATTTGAGCATACGATAACCCTTCAAGATCTATTAACAGATGATGTATATACAACGATCGATACTCTTGGCACACCAGACATGAAGACAGCTATAAACACCCCAATCTCTCATATCAATGCTACTGCTCCCTTTCAACAGTTAGTTCAACATTATACAACCTCTGAAGAACATGGTTTCAAAGATGTCTTTGTTACGAATAACTTCATGGCTCTAATAGCTTACGAAACAGGAACAGGCGATGATCCTAATATTATGGATAAAAATGACCGGCTTTATATAGGCTATACTTTTTGTCTCCAAAATTTAACCGATGCTATTAACGATATCATTGCACCAACCTATGAACTGGGACATTTTGATTATGAAGCTGATTTTGAAACAACAGCTACAGGTTTCGAATTTGGCATCACTTATACGAATTTATTTGTATTATGGCAAGCTATTGATATTGCACCAAAAGGTGTTGATGTCACTGGTGCTGGTGAACAATATATCAGAGACGATACAAATGGTATTATATATGGTGGACACATTGCTGCAGCTTCAGTCCTTGATTATCTTGCATTTAATTATGTGTTTGAAACAACCGAATTTACAGGTGCAAACCGATATATCGAAGGAACAGTTACAACTCATTATGATATTGGTGAAACCAACTTCCTTGTAACTCGTGACAATGCAGCCTATATCGCAGATCATGCTGATAATTGGACTCACAATCCATTCACAGAAACCCCTACGTATACTTTAGATATTCCTGATGCTATTGCTGATGCTAATCTCGGACTTCTCGGCCTTCCTGATATTCCATCGTCTGTAACAATATCATTACCAGAGTTAGCATTCTATTTCGATGATGACGCTAAAACACGTATAAAAATGCATGGTGGTTTTGGATTGACAGTAGCAACTGCAACAACCACTTTTGGGGTTGATGTTGTCGAACCAGAATACGAACTAGTAGGAGAGGATATCAACCTCAATATGGGTGGAAAAACTTACTTCTTTACCGAATTTACAGGTAAAAATACGTACAAACTTAAAGGACTAGAGGATCTTTGGGGTATCGACCCTAATCTTGATCGGCCTGTATATATCCTTCCTTTCGATCCAAGTGGCTGGACTATTACTGGTGTAGCTAAAGCATATTTTATAGTTGAATTCGCGTTGGCTTATGGTTTTACATTGTTCATGGCTAAACAATTAGGAGAATTTATGTCAATGTCTTCGAGTGCCACAGCTTACGTCTCAGTAGACTTACTTTACTTTACATTCACTGAATTTCCAGAATGGTATGGTGGAGAAATTATCCACGATCCTGCATATTCTGCTGTTGCTGCGATGGCTGCTGAACCCCCAGAATCAAGCTCGATACCAGAAGAGTCAAGCGAAGAACCAGAACAACCAAGTGATGGAGTTCCAGGATTCGAGATACTCTCCGTGTTACTAGGCATTCTCCCTCTATATGCGTTGTATCGAAAACGACGACACTAAACTCCCCTTTCTCTTTTTTTCTTTTTTTCAGAATAATTATTATTGAATCTAAGTTTTTTAAGCCTTATTTTTATTTAAATCAATCTTGATGGATTATATCAGGATTGGAGAATTCAGAGACTTTTTAGACATAGTAGAAAATTAAACACTTTCTGTTACCTAGATGAAAAATGGTTTTTAGGAATAATTTTAAATTTACATAAAAAGAACATAATAATAATTTTTAATGCATAATATAAAAAGGAATGAATATACTTCAATTACTACAGAGGATCAGTTTAGCGTAAACCATTTTCAGTAGGATGAAAAATCATGGCTTTAATAGACCCATTATTAGACCCAGTTAACCTTATGGTTTCTTTACTTTTAACATTCTCTCCCATAATTATTTTATTTATACCATATCTGTTCACCCGACGTAAGGACGAGAACTTTTTTGCTGTTATCTTTAATCGGGCTTATTTCGGGTTCATTGTTTTTTATTTGGCGTACTTTATTTTTTCTAGCATTTTAAACGCTGTTGTTCCAAATCCAAGCCAGTATATTGATCAAGAATACTATCCTGTTACAGGCACAAGTGAATATAGTACCGTTTGGGATTCAGCTGCAGTCGATGAGGAAACAGTGAATAACTTTTTAACATCTATTGGATTGCCAGGAATACCTTTATTAGTTAAATATATGTTCCAGCACTTTATCAACTCGATTGTTAATTTCTTATACTATCCCATCATAATTCTAGCCTTTGTTTTTGGTATTTCACCTATAATTTCGCTGATAATATTGTTATACCAAACTTGGGGAGAAAAACGGAATGAGAGAAAGCCATTAAAACGATTAATAAAGCAAAATGAAGAGGAAATCAAATTCCTGCGAATTAAACAGAAAAATGCCAATGAAACGGAGATTCCAGAGATCAGTCAAGAGATTACCACACTAGAGGATGATATTAATAACTTACAGCGTCAATTAACCGAGCTACGAAGCGTAACTCAACGATTACAAGAGATACAATTTGAGATGGAAGCTTCACCATTCCAAGAAATTACAAAAAGGGTGAAAGAAAAGGAATGGGGCAACGAAAGAGAATTACTGAAAGTACTTATTGCTATCCTCCCCATTACTCTATTTCTTCTTATGACAATTCTTCAGTTGCTTGGAGAAACTGAAAATCCAAGCTTACTTCAAGGGACTGCAATGGGGCACTTTCTAGAAATATTCTTTGCCTATATTGCTTCAATAGTATTTAGCGTTTATCTTATAAAAGCAAGTCGCTTATCACGGAGGGGTAAATTCTTAGGTAATCAACTTTACATTGCAATGGTTCAAAGTCTATCAACTGTAGGGGCTTTTATGTCAGGTCTCGCAGTTATTCTATTTTTAGTTCAGTATTTTGACCAGATCTTTGTGGTTTCTTATTTTGTAGTATACTTCATCATGGTGTCAATATTTTTTGTACTCTTTTTGGATATTTTCGAACCATTCTCGATTTACTTACTAATCAAACTCATTGAGACATTTAAAAATTTCAAAATGGCTGTTAAACGAATTGATTCTACTAATGTTGCAAAATCTGCCGCAATGGGGGTAGTTATTGGTTTTCTACTAGCAGTTGGATTTCTTGTTTATCGTGTTATTGTTGGAGGTTTGTTTCCCCGAAATATAGACACTGTTCAATATAGTACTTTCTTTTGGTTTACTTTGAATTACATAAGCTTTTTTTTAAGTGCAGCGCTAATTTTGTTCATAAGAAGATGGAATTGGAGTATTTTTACCACCACATTGATTGCTTATCTATCGATATCCTCAGTCAGCATTTTTCTCTTTTTATGGTATGACGAAGCTCTCGCTCTCTATAGTTTAATTCCATTTTTAGACTTAGATAATCCAATTTTCAGAATTGGTACTGTTCCGCTAATACCTCCATTTATCACACTCACTTCAGGACTTGCTGGAGGCGTAGAACGGTTACAATGGTACACCAATATTTGGAAAGAGGGGATATTTGGTGATATTCACTTTATTATTCCTGAATTACAACGGATTCCTGTAATCTGGAAAGGAGAGGGGGGTATTTTTCTAGGACTTTTATCTATTCCATATAATCTTCTACACCCATTTGCTATAATATTAACGTACGGTAGCATTCTATTTTTAGTAAGACGGAATTTTCATATCAGAACACAGAAAAGCGAATTAGAAGGAGAAGAGAAAGTTCAATATAAGTCAATATATTCTGATATGGGCCGACTCCCAAATTTAAATGAATTAGAAAGGAAATCAGATATAATTTTAATTGGAGCGACTCCTGTTGACAACCCAGAAATAAACCAGAAGATAGAGGAAGCTTGGACAGAGATTGAAAATGGACAACAGTTGCGTGAAGTAATTACTAGAGGAATAGAACCATTTAATGAGTTAACGAAGAAAAGTGGGTTAACTTCGGCCGAGATCCATCAAATCTTAGATGATTTAACATTTGATATTGCCATTCCATTCAATCAAGTATTGACAGTCCTACATAGAGAATTTTCCTACTCATTTGAGGAGGTTACTATTGACTCACTTCATGTAATGATGCTCGATGGGCGGGCAGTACTATCTCACACCTTTGCGATGGAATCACAAGTTGAACCAGCGTTGGTAGCTGGTCTTTTCTCTGCCATCACTTCTTTTGCGAAGGAAGCTGTACGAAGTGAACAGTTGCTAAAGACCATAGATCACGGTGATGTCGTTCTAACCATTGAATATGCGAAATGGGTCTTTGCTGCAATATTTGCAGATAGTACATCCACGGAATTACGGAGAAAATTAAGTGAATTCTTAGCTGATTTTGAAGAAAGACATGCAAAAACCCTACCTATATGGTTAGGTGATCTGGAAGTATTTACAGGTGACATCCAAATAATAGATGATACTTTCTCTACAATTTAACCTATCCCCCTTGCCTTCCAAAATTTTCATACTTGAAAAGTCCTTTATTTCGCTTCTCCAATTATAAAAAGATAATCGTCAGGGCTTAACTTAGCTATTGAACAAATAATTATTGCCAGATCTGATTTCAGTATAATCTTGATCCCATTTAAGGGATTCTTTGCTTTCTGATGGAGTAGAAATCCCTTTTGAGTCATTAAAGTGGCCCATTGCTTTAAGTCTGCTTCTGTGTATGTCAAAGTCCTGATTGAAGTGGATTTAATTCCCACTTCAGATTCAAAGATTAAATCTCGTTCTAAGATGTCAGATATGAGATTTGAAGAGAGTGAAGTTTCCTGTAAGTCGTTTATTAACTCTATAAACCATGTGATGTCTTCCTCTCCTATCTCTATCGTCTCGTCCTCAGAAATGAAATCTGACATTTCTAGTCGAGGAGGAGCTTGATCTTCAGAAATCTCTTTAAATTCCTGCTGCTCCTCGGAAAGAGGTGTTGACACAAAATGTGGTAACATACGATTTTGGTCAGCGAGTATAAGAACCCCATCACGAAGATATGAAATAATAACCTCGGTTATTTTTCGATAGCTATAATCTGAATCTAGAAGGCACTGATTAACAATTTCTATTGCGAAAAGGCCTTCTGATAATGCAAGTTGATCTATTTGCTGATTGATGATTTCATATAATATCGGATGAGAAATTTCCTTTTTAAAAGATCGATTTAGTTGTAAAGGAGAAATCAAAGACAATCCTAGATAACGATCAAGAATTTTTATGGTTGGAGAGAATTCATCAATTATTCCAACAAACTCTTCAAGATTTGAAAGGAACTTAATTTCGAATTGATAAGAAAAATTTCTAATTCGTCTCTTAAAATCATTTATGTACTTCGGAGTACGATCTAGGATGACTGCAGTGACAGAATTGACTCCTTCTACTGTGATGATTTTAAAAGCTTTATCGCCGATCTCTTCAGTAAATATACGCAAAATTGAGCGTTCTTTAACGAGATCTGACTTAAGCTCACTAAAAAGTCCCGAAATTGCGCTCAGAAATCCTGAAACAAGTTGAGGGTCGATTTTTAACATTGTTATTCCAAGTTCGAAAATGCAAATTCCAGTTCTTTTGTGAAGGATTAAAATGTGATTACACGCAAGCAGATTCGTTAAATCTTTGTAGCTGAAAGGTTCAATCTCAATTGGAGACACAATTTCATCATGTTCAATAACAGAGGACTCTAATTTAGGTGTATATAATTCCTCCTCTGAGGAATCCGAAATAATCCCAGTTCCATTGTACCTGGGGATAGAACTAGGCATTTCATCCTCTTGAGGATCTATATGTTTTGATAAACGAGGACGAACGTGAATTTTTATTGGCCCATGACTTCCTAATCCAACAATTAACGCTTCTCCCCTTACTAGATGAGGCAAATTCGATACTACATCAGTACTAATCCCTTCCATCAACCGAATTTTATTGAGGTCCTTATCAGATCTTATCCTTAATGCAATTAGTGTGTTCATATTCGCAATGATGTTATCTGGGAAATCCCCAGGCCGTTGGGAGATTAGAATTTCGTAAAGCCCAAATTTTCGCCCTTCACGAGCAATTCTTGATAATATTTCATTTGTAGTTGAGAAACGATGTGCTTCTTCGACAATAAGCACGACTTCTTGCTCTTTTGTTATTTTACCATGAATTTTCTTTTCAAATACTTGTGTTAGGAGTTCATTGACAAAAATATTTCGCTTTTTCTCGTCAGTAAACTGATCCAAACGAATAATAGAGATTTGACCAGGAGAAATGAGAGTTTCTAAGTCAAGTTCTTTATCAAATAATTCCAATTTTTTCAGGGAATGGATTTTTGAAACAAGTGTTTCTCGAGTTGAAGAATGAAAATCAGATGATTCAATCACTGAAATCAGATCATCTAATAAAATAGGTTTTTTCATTAAATTGGACAATGAATTTTCTTGTGCAGCTGTTAGATCTATTAATCTTCGTATTCGTGGTAAGGTGAATTCTTTTCCAAGACCTAGAGAGTCCTTTTCATAGATTAAGATGTTATCGCGGAATCCAACTGGGGAATAACCTTCGTAATCTAGTTTTTCAATCTCTTCTCCATCATTTGGTTGAGCTAACCCCCAATATTCGTTATGAATATCAAAGAGTAATACTGTAGCTGACTTAAACTTCATAATTATTTCTTCTAATAAGACACCAACACTGTACGATTTTCCTGCGCCAGTACTCGCAACGCAAAGAACGTGTCGTTCAATGAATTTGGGGGATAAAAGAAAAGGATCAGTATGATCTTTATAGGTCACAACATCTCCAAGGTATATTCCTTGATCACCCCTGTGAGAGATTATCTTAGAAACAAGACCTTTAGGTGGATGCTGAATCTGTGCTTGTGAAGAAATCGGAAATCTGCATGGAGAAAGTGAAAAATCATCTAAATTAATCTCCCCAAGAATAGTGGCTATTCCTCTTATATCTTCTCCCTTGGCTTGAGTTAACTTTGCAACTTGAGCTAAATATTGTCTTTCAGGAGTTTTTTCCGAATCTGTGATCAAAACAAAATCCTGTTCATAAATGGTGGCTTTGGTTTCATCTATATAAAAAGAGATTTCCCCTGTTGAAGATTTTATTACTTCCACTGCGTGCAGCAACCATTTCAAGATGAGCTCAATCTTCTGAAAGCTCTATATTGAAGATCTACCTGAATTGATGGACTAAAGGCACTCGTACTAGTCATATCATGAGTTTCTGGACAAGTTATTTTTTCATTATTATAGGATTTTGATTAGTATAAAAACTCCTTTATTGAATATAACTCAATATCTCCAATCTATTATATATAAGGGAATACTCGTTATGAAATAATTTTTGGTATGAATGTTTGATCAAATGGTTGTGATAAACCTCGCAAAAAGTTAATATTTCAATCTTCATACTGTTGAGATTAAATCACCTAATTCATTTTTAGGTGGAGAGTAAGCTATTATGGCAAGTACCCCTCGAAACAATGAGTATGATATTATAATTGTAGGTGCTGGGCCAGCAGGTATGGCTGCTGCCATCTATGGTTCACGTATGGGTTGGAAAACATTAGTACTCGAGAAAGAGGCTATAGGAGGCTTAGCAGCAGTTACTCCGATAATAGAAAATTATCCTGGTTTTTCTGAAATCACTGGTCTTGAATTCGCAGAGAAATTACGAAAACAAGCGGAAAAGTTTGGGGCTGAAATCAAAGAGCTTGTCGAGGTAACGGATATTAAGACTGAGGAAGTCCCATTTGAAGTAATAACGACATCAGGGATTTTTAACGTAAAAGTACTCATTCTTGCTACTGGAACTTCTCATCGTCATTTAAATATCCCAGGTGAAAAAGAATATGAAGCGAAGGGTGTTTCTTATTGTGCAACATGCGATGGGCCACTATACAAAAGTAAAAAAGTGGCTGTCGTTGGAGGAGGCAACTCTGCGGTCACAGAAGCCCTTTATCTAGATAATGTGGTTCGTGAAGTATATTTAATCCACCGTCGAGATCAGTTACGAGCAGAACAATCATTACAGAACGAAATTCTTAATAATTCAAAAGTTAATTTCGTTTGGGATTCTGTAGTATCGGAAATCCATGGTAGCGAAGCTGGTGGAGTTAAGAAAATTACACTGAAAAACGTAAAAACAGGAGAAGAGGACTCGCTTCGTGTCAAAGCAGTATTCATAGCTATTGGTATTATCCCTAATAATGAGCTAGCGAAAAAAATTGGCATTGAATTGACTGAAGAGGGTTTAATCAAAGTCGATGATAAACAACGTACTAACATTCCCCGAATTTATGCGTGTGGGGATATTACTCCTGGTCAGGGACAGATATCTGTTGCGGTAGGTGAGGGTACAACTGCTGCAATCTCTGCATTTCTTGATATGAGGGGGGGGGATTGGTATGGAGAAGAAGTCAGCAACGGTTGATTTATGTTTTGAGTCAGAAAAAATCGTCTAGCAGCATTGCTATCGAAAGAATTTCAGCTAACTTTTGTGCCTCCCATGTTATAGTTACTGAACAATATGAAGAGGGTCTTCACGGACATAATTATCTTGTTGAAATTGAGATTGAGGGAAATGTGGATACGGATGATTTACTTATTGACTTCATTTTTCTAGAAAAGCTCCTTTCCCAAGCCATTTCAAATTGGGATCATTACATATTATTGCCATCAAAGAATAGCAAGATGATAATTAGTGAAAACGAAGATAACATCGAAATCAAATATGGAAACCGATTTTATTCCCTTCCCAAGAATGAGATAAAATTTTTGAGTTGTAGAAATGTAACCACCGAAGTCTTAGCCCGATTACTGGGCGAAAAATTAAGAGCTCTCTTATATCAAGAAGAATTTTGGAAAAGGATACAAACCATTAAGATCACGATATGGGAAACTTCAGTTTATCGCGCTAGTTATACTATTCGATCCAATCTCTTAGGAAAGTAGTAATATCAACTCTTGGGAATCCAGGGATTTGCTGTCCTTTGTTAGTAAGATTGTATCGAAGTCCATTATGTTGAGAATGAAATTCTGTGAGTAAATCAAGAGCAACCTCAAATTTCTCTAACTTCTTCTCCTTTTTCTTGTTTAACAGGGAATTAAGTGTGCTATATTCTCCAATTTGGGTTCCAAAATCAAAACCAATGAGCCCAACAAGAGGAGATTGGAAATGAAAAGTTAAAAAGATAGCTCGATCGCCATCAGTAAAGCCTCCGAAATTAAAAAGGAATTCTCCTGGCTCACACTGAGCTGTTCCCCAGACATCATTTTCATAGATGATATTCCGATATTTTTGGAAGAATAGAGAAAGCTGTTGTTGGTTATCTCCATGAGCATGAATCAATGCTAAAGCGCCATTCTTAATCGCCCAGCTAATCGAAACTAAATCACCATCGAGATCGGTGACAACTATTGATGGAATGATTTTTTCTTGTTTGAATAACGTTGTTGCACCATCAACTGAAATTATCTGAAAGTTAAATAAAATTTTACTAGAATATGAGGCCTTGAAAAGTGTTGAAAAATCTTTTTTCAAAGAAGGGCCTGCTCCAGCAATTATTACAGGTTTATTCTGTATTATTTTCAGTTTCAGAAGGATTTCATTTTTCTTATTAGGTGAAAATTTGGCTAAATGCGTTTCCAATAATCGCACTGCCCTCCTATCCGCCTCCGTATCAAAATCTAACTTATCCATAATTTGGAGATAGCTTTTTTTCCACTCTGGCCAAATCATCCTCGTTATCTCTGTTTAATTATAACCAAATTAGTCTTGAAGTAAGATCCAATGACCACAAATAAAATATTTAAGGACTCTTGAAAGTGCTCCTTTTGGTTTGTTTTACAAACAAGGCGCTTATAACTGCGAGGCTCTGCCGGAAGTTAAGTTAGGTTCCGTTTCGGTCTGTACTGTTGTGCGCGAGCCAACGGGAACATCGAGAAGCTGAGTATTGCTCGGCCAAAGGGCCTGGGTTACACCCGGTCTCATTCCGAACCCGGAAACAGAGTCTCCTTCTTCTTACGCCTAAGTTTCAACTCTTTTCTATTTTGATTTCAATGATTAATTGGTTTAAGCATTGTTTCTCATATATTTTCCTTGATTTGGGAATGTGAGGTAAATAATATATTGGTAGTTAGATTGAAGTTTAATAGACCTTTATTATGATGAAGGTCAAAATAGTAGGTTACAAGACTATTGATATAACTGCTATCAATCTCTTATTAAATATTGAAGTTTAATCTTAATTCGACGGAGACGTTAAATGGTATTCTCTCCAATAGCTCAAAGTTATTTTGACGAATTCCCATTTCATCGAAGTTCTCCACGAAAACCATCGTCAGGTTTTTTTTTCTTATCTCACGCACATTCTGACCATACATCTGGTCTCCGATCAAGTCTCTCTGATCCTGATGTCACTATTGTATGTTCTAAAGAAACTGCAGCTGTTGTCGGGGTTCTCTATGGAATTCCCCAAGAAAAATGTCTAGAAGTAAGATCAAATCAATCCCTAGACTTTGATAATTTCACTGTTCATGCAATAGACGCTAATCATTGCGTTGGTAGTTTATCATATATAATAGAATCAAAAGATGGATTAAAAGAAGTGTATACAGGTGATTTTAGGCTAGGAACTCCGATTTTGGACGAACTCAGCTTACTTGAAGGAGCTAGCCATCTCTGGGTAGACTATACTTACGGGAAAGATCCCATATTTAGATTTCCTTCAAGAGAGAAAATGATTTCAGAAATTATTACTTTAATACTTACAGAAGGAAACTATCCAGCAAGAGATGTCTGGATATCATCCTATCAAATAGGGAAAGAAAAGCTCCTTAAAACAATCAGTGACGCATTGAAGGTGAAAATATGGGCACCAGATCTTAAAGTGAAAACCTACAAAGAAATTGGAGGAGAATGGGATATTTTTACCACTGATAGAGATTCAGGGGTATTTGTTGGGAGTCGTCGAATGGTTGAAAGATTGCATGGAATAGATAAAGAATATCATGATAAGATGTCTGAAGCTCTAAGAATCTCTCCAACGGGGTGGGCCTCACGGTTATACCAAAAGCATTTAGATGTGAATTTCTTTCCTTATTCTGATCACTGTTCATATTCTGAGGTTCATAAATTCATTGAGCTAGTTAACGCAGGAAGAATCGTAAAAATCTAAAGAAATGCTAGCTTTTCAAAAAAGACAAAAAAGTCTTTTTAAATTCTCCCAAATTAACAATCCAATATGAAGGGGACCTGCTTTGAGCGTAAATAATCTTCGAGATATACGGGGAATTGGCCCATCAGTGGAAGAAAAATTGAAAGCATATTTTAAAGGCGAAACAAACGCTCTCATGGCATTACGAGAATCCCGAATAGCTGAAATATCCTCTATCGAAGGGATTGGCGAAAGATTTGCTCTGAGTATGTGTCGTAACCTTCATTTTCAGGAAACTGGGGAACAGATTCAGAATTTCTTGAAAACAGAAGACGCAATCCTACTTTATAATAGAGTTATAGATATCATATCAAAATTTGCGAACACTGCGTATTCTAAATCAAAATTATATTTATTCTTCCCATTGCCAATTTCAGCGATAACTAAGATTAAGGACAGACAAAAGACAACCCGACGTGCCCAGAAGTTAGTATCTTTGATTAAAAAATCTCCTCATTCTTTTAAAGAGTATGATAAACTCCTCAGGAACCTTTCACCTCTCAAAGAAAATATTGATCATTTAGATACAGCATCACGAGTCGTCGCGACTGCAGATAAGCAGATTTATGAAGAATTATCAACGAACGAGATTGGGAGATATTGTGAGGTCATTTTTATCGATGAAATTGAACAAATCTCTGGATTCATTGAAGGCTACGATGAAATTGTTTGGATCGGTTCAGATATTTTGCTTGAAGAAGGGGTCTCGAACGCAATAACTATTTCAGAGGCCCAACGTAATGATATGATTAGGATAATCCCAGAAAAAACTCTTAGTTTATTTGCTAGCAATAAAACAATTCTCGAATCAATCTCTGGAATAGCAAAACTGTTGAAGACTATTTCAACATTAGAATTAACAGTATATATTGGGGATTTAGATCTCGATATGCTTATAGAAATGGGTAAAGAACTTTTAAATCTCGAGGAATCAGGTGAACCAACAGAACTATTCAACGAGGAATATTCACGTCTTTTAATGGCCGATCAGAGCTTTGATAACCACTTAAGCGAAGTATTGTTATCATTAAACGAAAATCTAGAGAAAACGCTTCAAGACACTACGGTCCATTTAGAGGGTGAAAAAATACTTGCTCTTCTCAAAGGTATGGCAGAGGATGATCATGGATACTCTAGGGATAGTGGAAAGGCAGAATTACGTGAATATCTTGATGATGAGCTATATTTAGCAGTTGAAGAGATTGTAACCAAAGCCGAGGAACAGCTCGTTACAAAATTAAATCTAAGAAGTGAAGAAACTGATTATCTTACAGGAATTTTCCCAAGAGAACTTCAGTATCCCGTTGATCCTGTTGAAGATGTAGTTACTAGGATAAAAACCTATTTACGACAATCACGAGCTATTAAAGCATTTGAACTCAAAATTACATTAGCTAAATCTCTTAAGCGATTCGAAGACGTTGCTAAAAGTGCATTAAATTATATGTTTGAGTTGGATTTTCTTTTAATGATTGGTAAATTTGCTCGTTCTCATGATTTAGTTTTACCTCAACTTGTTGAAGGCCAGGGCACAGGGCTCCTTGTGGAAGAAAGTCGAAATCTTTTTCTAATTCAACAAGAGCGCAGGGGGCTTTTAAAAGTTGAACCAGTCTCATATGCACTAGGAGAAATTGGTAAGATTGCAGGAAGTGTTGATGGTGAACGGATAATTCTTCTGTCAGGTGCAAATAGTGGTGGAAAGACCACATTAATTGTCACTGTCGCAGTATTAGTCATTCTTGGACAAATAGGTCTCCCAATTCCGTGTAAACGAGCTCAACTCGGAGGTTTCAATGAATTACACTATTACCGTAAAGCTTCTGGACAAATGGATGCTGGTGCTTTTGAGACCACGTTACGAACACTATCCCAAATGATAATGAGTCCTAATTCTCGATTGGTATTAGCTGATGAAATGGAAAGTATGTCTGAGCCAGGCGCATCCGCTCGGGTGATTGGAGCCTTTTTAGATTTATTAGGACGATCATCAAACTCTGTCGGAGTTTTTGTGACCCATCTAGCGCAATTAATTGCGGAGTATACTAAGGAGAAGCTGCGCATCGATGGAATAGAAGCCAAAGGGCTGTCAAAAAATCTTGAACTTCTAGTGAATAGAACACCACTTTACTATCAATATGCAAAATCAACTCCTGAATTGATTGTAAGAAGATTGCAACAAATATCTAAAGGTGAGGAAAAAGAAATTTACTCCTATATATTAGAAAGATTTGAATCTTAAGCATTTGAATCTTAAGCATTCCTGAAGCTCCTCCATTTGATTTTCAAGCCGAATTAGATGCATTAGAAGAAGAACAAGAAAGTATTTCAGATGTCTCACTTCTAAGATCGTTAGAAAAGGCACAGCAGACTCAGCTGACAGCCAATATTAATCTCGCTAAACAAAAACTAAACAATGAAAAAGTTCGGTCTATTAAAAACACTCAGAAAGCTTTTCCTAAGAAGATTTCAAAGAAAATACATAAACCTCTGCAAATTAATCAGCAATCATTGGATAATTTCACTCGTTCCAAGACGATTAATCATACAGAAGATGATATAGTAGCACTGAAAACCCTAGACCAGCGTATCACACAATTTAATCTCAGAATGAAATTCAACGAAACTTTTAAACAACCTACTCCTGATGATTTTCTTACAACATTTCAAGAACTCTATGATGAAGGAGTTTCAAAGGGAAAAACTTTTGTAAGGAACTCAGATACTGATTATTTTTATCTGGAAGATTACACAGAGTTAGCGAACGATATTAAACTCCATTCAGTTTTATTCGATCCTAATGCTCCGAGTCGTGTTCCTATAGACCAACCATTAATCGCGCTAGTTGGGGGAGGTCCTCGGGATTTAGTAGCTCTGAAAGACAAGCTGCTGTTTTTAAAAACTGGTAGTACACTTAAGGGGGAATTTTTTTTAATAAAAGGTAAAAATTTTGGTGGAAAAAAGAGTTGGGCATACCTTCTTCAGCATTCAAACCCTAAAAGTGTAAGAGACCATTCTAAAACTTTATTTAATGGTATGACTGAACCTGTAAATGATAAAAAGATCTTTCGTAAGTTAAGAAACATAAATGGACTTTCTGACAAAAAATACAACAGTTTAAGCTTTTTTAAGTTGAAACATTCTTTTAATGATGTCGAAAGAGTAATT
>JBHLPG010000170.1:0-8119 GCA_048939725.1 Promethearchaeota archaeon
AGATTGAATTAGATAATCTTGATAATAGTCGCATAATTATTCCTGACGACCAAGGCCGCATACTACTTCCCCAAGAGTTGGTAAAGAGGTTAGATACAAGTACAAATCATTTCAAGGCCATCTTTAAAGAGAATAAAATAGTACTTGAACCCATAACAACAACTCTTTCAAGAAAAAACATCATATTTCAACGTGATCAACAGAGAGAAGTAGTATGTACTATATGTAAAACTGTGAATATTGGAAAAAGTATTCTATGTTCAAAATGTGGAAGTTTATTACGAAAAGCTGGACGTTGGTCAACTTGAGATAAATCCATCATAAATTGCGAAGAAGACTGGAAACATTAACATCACGTGCGTTTTTGGTGGCCAAACTTGAGGCTAGTAGTAGGATAATAAATTCAAAAAAAACAATTAATCCAATCAGAAGTGGGGAAGCAGTAAATTCCAATCTGAAAACATTTTCTGTTGAGAGAATATAACTACGTGAAGCAATCATGAATCCAATTGTAAATCCTGATCCAATGATGAAACCAAGAGCGATTCCAAAAATAATGATTAACAGAGCTTCGGCAAAGGAGATCCAGAGTATCTGTCCTTTTGTACCTCCACACGCTCTTAAAATTGCATATTCTTTCAGTCTTTTGGATATAATGAAATTATAGAATAAACTAATCCCAATTATTGCAATAAATAAGGACATCAAGAAGTTTACTGTAAGAATACCAGCAACTCCAGTGATCTCCATGAAGTTAAAAAATAATTCACTACTTTGCTGCTGATCTATAACTTGTATTACCTGTGATTGACTCTTTAAACTGTTGATCACCGAATTATGTTTTTCCGGGGTATTCTCTTCAACCTTAACTAGAAATATTCTAGTAGTAGTGACTCTAAAAGTCGTCATAAGATCCTCATTGATGAGTACTATTCCTCCAAAATTAGAAAAGCCTCGAATTGAAAATGATTCTGAATACAATTTTCCTATTCCAGGAGCAGAGTTCATAATGCCAGCAATAGTAAAATTCCAGACTGTAGATTGAGACCCAAACAAACCACTAACATTAAGAGTGTCACCAATACCTAATTTTAATGTAGTAGCAAGAAAGTCATTGATAATAATACCACTGGTATTATCAGTCTCAAGTGTACTAAACAGGTCTTCTGCAGTACCACCAGCATTAATGGATTCCTTAGAAAAATGACAAGCTGATAAATATTTGATCGGATTAACCGCCGCGAGAGTTACTGAATAACTACCAACACTAACTTGAGGATTTGAAGTTTGGCTGATTGCAGATACGGCAGATACTCCCTCAATCTTTTCTAGTTCTAAGGAATAATCTAGTGAAGTTTCTTCTGTGAATACCTTGAAATCTGATCCAACTAAATAATTTAAATTCTTTCGAGTGTTAAGATCAATTGTTTGCGCATAATAAGTTGAGAATATACCTAATGAGACAGTTAAAACTATAAGTGTAATAATATTCAAAATTTGTGGTCTTTTTCTCACAAGGTTCATTGTAATTACTTTACTTTTTGATTTGAATATAAAACGTGTGACTTTGGATACTCGGGGTAACATTTCACCACTAAAACTTGTAAGACGATTACATAATAAGAACCAGATTATAGTAGCACCAGCTAAGTAAAAACCCATTAACTGGGGGTCAAGAGTCAATCGATTGATAATATCTGATTGGAGAATAAGTAAGAAAATCAATACGGTTAAACCTAAAATAACTAAATCAAAATTCCTTTGGGTTAGTTGCCTTGTTAAATTAATAGAATCTTTCTTAGGCTGTTGGTCTTGAAGTTCAATAAGTACTTTTCTTGTTTTTTGGACAGCTATTAGAATATAAATCACTTCAATGAACATTGCACTAAAAACCCATGTAGGCCATGATAAGAATGTAATGTTTAAGAAATTTGATGGGAAATTTTGGGGATTAAAGGCGAGAAAATGCTCCGTTGACGAAATAATTAGAGTTATTGTAAGACCGACGATAATACCAATTGTGGTACCAATTATAGAAAGAATAATAAATTCAACAATGAATAAAGCTAAGATCAGCTTAAACGGAGAACCTTTTAACCTCAGTAACTCGATTTCACTTTTTCTTTTCTCCAAAAAGTGAGAGGTTGTTGTTACAAAAAAAACAGAGGCTACAATAATTAAAGGAATAAAAATAAAGAAAACTAATACCTGTGAATTCTCGTAATTTGTAAGAATCTGATTTATTTCATTAAGGTAAACATCAGCTACAATAATTGTATTGGTAGTAGAGATCCTAAATGCTAATGCTTCAATTTCTTGTGTTACTGAAAAGATTGACATGCTAGCAACAACATCACGATTAATCCGAACATATAGACTGGGGCTTATTACTCGATATTCCATATTTTTAATTGAGCTCCTGTTAAAGAGATCCCGAGAAATAAAAAACCCATCTCCCAGACTTTCAGGAAAGAAGTATGGATACAGAAGGTTTCGCTGAACTTTACGGTCGAAAATGGCATTTATTGTAATATTGTAAAATTTTATTGGATCAAAATGTCTCACTAAAAATTCTCCACTCTCAGGGTCCATTATTCTAGTAGCTATTGCAAAATCAATTTGATCCCCTGTTTTATATGTCTGATTTGTAGCTAGTTCTATTTGATGAAGCATTCTTTTCGAAATTACTACTCCTTTATTATTTAAAGTTAGATTATCTTGCGAAGATGACAGGATCAATTGTGGAGAAATATATGAGAGATATTCTTCATTGATTAAATATGCTGCTTGGCCAAGTATTTCCGAAACGTAGAAGTCAGACTGATTCGCAAGAGGTTCAAAAACAGTAAAATTTTCATCACGATCATTAAGGTTGAATAGAAGCAATGTAGGTTGAACGAGATACGAAGTCTCGACAAGAGGTTCCGAATCTTGAAGATAAACTTGAACATTTTCTAATCTATCATTTGGATGGAGTCCATAGACAAGGTTATAAACCCTAATCTCGAACGATCGTTCTTTCATCGCTGAATCAATAGCCAATCTTGGATATGTTTCAATCCACATTATTAATGCAGTAGTTAAAGAAACAGATATTATAATTGCGATAATAATTGTTGAAGAACGTTTTATATTGTGTAATATAGTTCTTAAAACGTATTTAGGAATGAAACCATTGAAAAACCTTGGTTTAGAGGTTACCCTCTCTTTATTCTGTCTCAAGTTGTTCAAGTGATTGATTCTCTCACGTCGATTTCCCACAGTGAGTCATCTCAAATCCTAAATATATTGATCCAAGCAATTTTTTATTTATTATTGATTTTTTAGGTTAATGCAAAAAAAACACTAATATTAACCTTGTGATAAATTCAGATGGAAGTACGATTCCTTTTCTAAAGGAGTTTTATTTCGCTTAAGAGAATTTAAAGATTAGATATTGTCAAATTCTAAGAGTTAGAACTATATTAAGCATTAGAATTGATTAAATCCTAAATAAGAATCTCCTTATTTTCTTTTTATGTTCACCTTCTGATTCCAAGGCTTTAAATGAAAAATTAAAGGTGCATTCCTCAAAAGATTTAAAAATTAGTAGATATATTTCTTAATACTTGTAGGATAAACTCAAAATCCTCTACTTAGAGGTTAAGGTTTCCTATTCTAAATGATTTCATTTTGAAGGAATCTATATGAAAAGTAAAAAAACACTTTTTAAGATAGTTACCCTCCTTTTTGCTTTCGCACTTCTAGGGAACATAGCTATCATGGTTACAGCTCAGGATGAGTTAGAACCTTTCTTTAGCTGTCACCTACTTGCTCCTACAAATAACCCAGTTAGGATGCAATATGCTCAGTTACTAGAAACAGAATTTGCTAAAATAGGAGTAGATGTAGAGTTAGATCTTGTCGCCTGGTCCGCGATGGGTCCTCGTTGTTATTATGATGAGGCTGGTACCTACTTGGAAGGCGGATATGATATGTGCTGCATGGGAATGTCAATTGGTACCCCTGCAAGCCATCCTGGAGACAGTATGCTCGGTATATATCACAATGATGCCGTTCCACCATTTGGGTATAATGTAGCAATGTGGAGTAATCGAAGCCCAAACTACAACAATTATCTAGCAGAGGAAGGATCAAATCTGATTGATGCACTAAACAAGGAGTTGGATCTCAGCAAAGCTAAAGAACAACTTATTGATTGGCAGCAAGTCCATTATAATGCCATGCCTCAGACTTACGTCTTGGTTCAATCTGAAGTTCACGCAGTTTCAACAGGCTTATATGGATACGATCCCACTGGATACCCACTTTCCTCCGCTGAAGACTTTTGGCTTACAAGTGATTATGCTGGCACCGCTAATAAGGTGGTTCTTGGAACATCTGATTCTGGTACCAGATTCTATGGCTTCCTCGGAAAGTCTGTTTATGATCAATATGTGTCTGGTCCTGTTCAAGATAGTCTCGTAGGTAGCACTCCATCTAGTGAAACGATTATTCCCACCGATGTTGATCGTGAAACATGGATGGAGGAGAATTATCATGAACGCTATGGCACGACTGGATATCTTGAGCGTTATCCCCGAATTGCTACAGCAATGGGGACATATGATGCTTCTGGTACAGTATATACTATGAGCATCAGAGATGATGTCTATTGGCATGATGGAGAACAAGTCGATGCATGGGATGTTGCATTCGGCTATCAAGCGGAACTTCAACCTGATGCAGGATCATCCTCCTATTCAACTCTCAAAACTGAATTTGGGGTAGATGACCATGTAAACAAAGAACATGGAAATTACTCTTTCACTGTTACAGATGAGAATAGCGATGGATTCTATGAACACATTGTGTTTAACCTCCAAGAAATCTATGCTCCATTCGTTGTTGGAGATCTAGGCAATATAGCTGTGAAACCTGAACATATTTTAGGAGACCCAGATACTCACGGATTTGCTGCTGATGGTACTTTTGATGCGAGCTTATGGCAGGTCCAACCCGCTGATTGGGTTACTCACTCAATGAACACAGCTAACCCAGAAGACGAAGGTGGTTACAAAGGACCTATTGGCTGTGGATCCTTGGTCTTTTACAATCGTGATCCTACGAGTAAAGTTGTGACGTTGAAGAAGTTCGACGGAATCAGATGGGATGACGCAGAAGGAGACTGGGTTGAAGATAGTACTCTCCAACACTATCTTGCTGCTGATGGTTTGTTAGACGACATGCCTGACGAATACACTATGGTTGCAGGTGATATGAACAGTATTGTAGCTGATTGTAAAGAAGGCGATGTGAACTTGATCGATCCACAGTTCACAATGGCACCAATTCTTGAAGAGCTCCAAGAACACGAAAAGATAACTGCAATCCTTAGTACCGAATCTGGTTGGCAATGTCTTTACTTCAATCCTAAATTTGAAGATGCTGATGGTGTTAAGCACTTCCAGAAGAAAGGAATTCGTCACGGAATTTCTCACGCGATTCCACGTGAAGACATTGTTGAATACCTACTCGCAGGTCAAGGTGTACCTGGCTATACCGCAGTCCCAATTACAAACTGGGGTGCAGCTTCTCCAGCAGAAATGCTGGCGTACAAGAAAACGATTAAGGCTACAGATGGAACTACACCTGAAGCTGATGAAACCACTGCATATGACTCTTACGATCTAGAGTTGGCTCTTGATTGGTTTGAAACTGAAGGATATGAAGTCCAGCCCTTCCGAGACGCTCTTGCAGCGGAAGGAGGAGGCGCCCCAGGTTTTGAAATCATCATTGGCCTCATAGCATGTATTGGTGTAGCAGCCTATCTACGTAAACGAAATCGTTAAACACTAGACAGGAAAAGTTTCTTCTCCTTTTCCCCTCCTTTTTTCTTTGCCTAATTAGAGTCATTTATGGCTCCGTATTCAAATCAATTCAAATTTCTTTATAAGTAGTATCCTTTGACTCAATCTCATCTTAATTTTATTCATTCTGGGGTTAGATCGCAGTAGATATACTTGAGAAACATATCTTTCTTATTGGATCTTGAAACAGTCCTCTTTGCTTAGGTTTCACGTTATATTAAGAGAAAATCCTTCAAGTCATACATACAAGTTTTTCAGCAAGAGGAAAGGTTAAAAGAAAGATGAAAACAAAAAATCTAGTCGAGGATCAATTGGTAAATAATCACGATATCGAAACAATAGATCCTTTATCAGTAATAAAATATATTGGAGATTTAAAAAAAATGAAGAAAAGATATATCTTCACAATTTTTCTTCTTTCCATTGCTTTCTCTTGCGTGAGCACAGTATCTGCAGATATCTCCCTTTCTTGGGGACCTGCGAACGAAACTGGTGCAATTTTCGAATGGACCATCGACGATGTCGCCAATGAGAACGATTCGACGTCTTGGGAATGGCCATACTTAGGTTTGACCCTAAAAAAGGGTGAAACCATTAAGTTTGAATGGAAAGAATTCAATAAGTCTTTGATCGAGATTACTAAAGACACACCGAGTACGGGAATTCCCTTCTTAAATTGGAGTGAAATCGAGATTACAGTAGGAAGCAAGACTGCTGATGTAAACGAAACCAAGGCACTAATGGGTCTTGTCCTTCCAGTGTATTTACATTATTCTGGTGGAGTTGTCTCGGGAATAAAGCTCATGGAAGGATATTGGTTCAGTAGTTACCCACTACCTCTATCTGACATGTCTGAAAACATCTGGAACCTCAATGTGGAAAAAGAAACAGCTGAATTAGATGTGATTGGCGAAAATGCAGAAGAAGGAGCTGAAGTGAACGCGTGGATTACTACTGTTCAATATGCTATGTGGCCTAACGGTACAGAAATGCCGGGAGATCCACCAGGCAAACCAGCGGGTTATGCTGGTCGACAATTACACATGGCATTTGATCTTACAATTGACGCAAAACAGGGAGTCGTTAAAACCATTGATTATCCTTCAACTTATCCACAAACAACACCAAACTCCACATACCCCTATATCAAATACCCAGTGATCGCAAATAATGCCACAGACCTTACAGACGGACTAAAGACTTTAGAAATCTCATTATCGACCGATCTGACTGGGGATTGGCCTGCTGCAGCTCCTGGATTTGAACTTGCTATAGTTACAACGAGTTTTGTAATCTTAGCTGTAATAATCAGTCGTCGTAGAAAAGAATAAAACTCACAGAAGAGGCACCCTCTTCCATTTTTTCTTCTTTTTTTCTTTTTTTTGGGGGTCTATCCTTAATGATAGCTATGTTTATTCTGTTTAAGTAAGTTGAAAATAATTAATATTCTGAACCAAAGGTGAAGTTTCAACTGTCAAGGATCGAATAATAAAATGACATCAGACTTTGACACCGAAAAGGATTCGAATATCAAATATAATCTTTCAAAGATTAAGAATAAGCTTTCATGTTTTTCAAGTGAAACGAATTATGAATGGGAAGGCCAAGGTGATCCTTCAATTTCAGATTCTGAAGACATATTTTTTGTGCTTGAAGGAAAATTTTCTCTCTATCATGAAAAGAAGTTGAGTGATAGTACAATCGTTTGGACAAAAAAAAGGGCTATTCTCTATGGAACTGAAGTCCGTAAATCACTTGTAGCAAGCATGGTTTCTCGTGAACTGGAGGAAAAGCGTGGCTTGGATAAAAAAATTGGAAGTATTTCTCCCCCGACCATTAAAGGTTGGGATAATTCACATAACACAATCAAAAAAGTAGAAATCATTAGCAATGGTGCGATTTATTCTGTGTTCTTTTTTAGCGAAGATGAACGGCTTTATATCATCAATGACCTAAGTCATGATGAATTGGAACCTTTAAAAAGCTTTCTAGAACAGATGGTAAATGTTGAAGTCACTGTGGATGAATTTAGGATTCCATTGTCTGATATTTTGTTATTATTTTTAGGGGGTATCGGAATCACAATTGTTGGCTGGATTCTTATTGTGCTATTATTTTAACTCCCCGATATTATAGAGTAATCATCCAGCATATTAATGCCAAGAATATGAGACTCATGCCAGCTATTATGTCCTCACCAGGTTTTCCAAAACCAAACAGATATTTATGATTATTCGATTCGATAATGGATTCTGTTTGTTTCCCTCGTA
>JBHLPG010000171.1:0-8109 GCA_048939725.1 Promethearchaeota archaeon
CGGTTAGAGTGCTTCCTACTGATGAGAATTGGGCTATGCTTATCTATTCAAATCCTAAGGAAGTTTCCATGACTTATAACACAGAGTATGAACTCACTTCATTCTCTTTTAAGGGAAACAATACAGATTCCCATGATTTCTCTACTAATACTTCGGTGTCTTTCACTATACAATCTAGTTCTAATTATTCTTACTCTTACCCAATTACTGCCTCTGCTAAGTACCAAGTTCAGAATGTGTCGATAGCATTATGGAATCTTACCTTTTCAACAATAAAAGTAAATACCACAGATACAATTCAAAATCGTCAGATAACTATTAATGGTATCCAAACCGATTGGAATGGTTCAAGAATTTACTGGAATGATTCTAAATCCCCAGAGTATACTGAATTAACCAATAATGTCAATGTGACATGGGATGGTAATCCATCAAACAAGTATGTGAATGGTAACACAACAATGGTAATTAATGCCAGTAAATTGATCGAGAATGTTACTTGGCATATTCTGTTTAATTCGACAAATTATATATCTAGCTTCATTTTGGAACATCAAAGCACCCCAATCTCATTACCCCTAAGGGCAAATGTTACTGATATAATCGATCTCAAATATCAAGTTGGAGAACCCTTTGGTAATGCTTCATATTGGATCGAATATCAATCTACAGGTGCAGAGGTAGTCTCGAAATTAAATATCAGTTATAGTAATACCCTTGTATCAACCTCATGGAATATAAACAACACATTGGATCAAATAAGAAATATTAACGGTACATACGATATTCAGGTATACTGGATTAGCATGGACAAGGTTAAAGTTGGAACATATACTCGGACTATAGATTTATTTGTGAATACTTCATTTAATGTCCAATCCGTTGACACAGAGATACTTATTGACGATTTCTTAAATATCACCGCAGTTTACAAATCTATTCATAATAATACAGTGGTAAAAAATGCTCGGATCTGGTGTGATGCTAATTGGACGACTGCTACCGATGTAAAAATGAATTATATTTCTACAGATCACTCTTATAATGCCTCCTTTTCAACTAAAGATCAAATACCTGGTACAACAGGCAATGTCACTATAACCACCCAAGTTGCTTGGTTTGTTAATTGGACAAAAGTCATTTTTGTTAATTTTGTCGAGAATTCCTCACTATTAGTGAATACTACAAGTGTGGTACTGGAATGGGGCGAGGATACGACTCTTAGAGTTGATTACAATAAGTCTGATGGAACAGGCATAAATGGGGCTACAATCACGGTAGCAGGTGTGAATATTACAAAACCAACAGATGTCTACTTCATTCAGCTAAACTCTACTCAATTTTTAAGCACAGGAAGTTATCCAGACATTACTATCGTAGCAACCAAGTTCAGTTTCCTTACACGAACGTGGTATTTCAATTTAACAATAATTCCTGCTCGTATTGACCTTACAGCGAACATTGCAACAACCCCAATTCTGAATAATAGTGGAGAATATTATTCCACAAAATTATCACTGGGATCAAGTGATAACTTCACTTTAAATGTCAAAATATACCATTTAATCAATAGTGAGCCACTTAATCTAACTGAACCTTTGATTGATTCACCAGTACCCCTTTTGAATGATCCTTTTCAAGAATCTAATTTTTCTTGGAGTTTTATTTTTAATCCAGAGCAATCAGGAGTATTTGTTGTTCGCATTGAATTTGAGAAACAGTATTATATTTCTAGTAACTTTATTTTTCATTTAGAAATTCTGAAAGCATCAACATCAATTGCTACTGACTTGGACACCCCAGAAAATATCTATTTTACTGAATCTATTGACTTCTTCTTATTATTAAACAATACAGATTATAACGAGTTTATTACTGGTGCATCTCCCGATATAAATGCTTCAATAGTCTCATTCATTAATTCTACAAATGATTACTATTGGTTCAGATTTGATTCTTTTAATCTTCAACTTGGTTTTCATGCAGTCAGTATCACACTTTCCCACTCTGAATTTACGTCTAGTAACATAATTCTAGTCTTTAATGTTATAACAATGCCAACAGCAAAGATCTCGTTAACAGAAGTGCATATGACGAATAATGGTACTGTTCAAATTGAGGAAGATCTAGAAATCACTCTTTATAACTACCGTACATACCATGGAATCGAAATTACGCGTCTTGATACAATAGAATTATGGTTGAATAGCTCTTCTATATCATCCACTGACTTCACACTGGAGAACGAGCAAACACCTTTTAAAATCATTCTTCATACACTGGGGTGGAAGTTTGGATCATATAATCTGAGTGTTCAGATTTCTACCGTAGGATATCAAGCACAAGTGATTCAGCTAAATATTACATTGAATGGTATTCCAACAGAAATTCTAGTTGATATTGAACCTGGGAAGAATATTCAAGAGGGACAGGATGTAAAATTTATTGTAACACTTAGATATCAACCAGATTCTCAAGGTGGAATTGGAGCAGGACTAAATCAACAAGCTCCGCTTTCAGGGATAAATATTTCGTTCTCTATCGCAATAAAGTACAAAAATGACACGATAAAGACATTGAATCACATAACACAAACAGATGAGACAGGACAAGCAGTGTTTACAATTGATGGACACTTAACAAAAGCAGCAGTGCGTTTCACAAATGTAACCATTCAATCAGGGGCAGGAATGTCAGGTTTACAATCCAGTTATTCATTACCTTCATCTGAATTAGCAACAATTAGATTTTTATCCCCAGCTATAGATATAATCCAAATTATAGGATTTGTACTAATGGTTATCGCTGTTCTTCTATTTGGGGGTATAGCTGTGGGAGCTTCAATCCAATTCATCCAAAAGAAAAGAGTAACACGTAAAACTCTGATTCAAAGGCATGATATGGCTGTAGAACAAAGTTTTGAAGATATAAAATCGATTCGATTGATTCTCGCTCGACATGAGTCAGGTTTGCAATTTTATGTCGAGAAAACATTATCAGAATTTCAAACTGACCCAGATGCATTATCAGGAATGTCTACAGCAATATCCAGCTTCATAGGGGATGTAGCGGGTACCATGCCATCCAGAGGTGCAGATGATGATTCAAAGAAAAGGATAGAAACTATAAGTCGCGAGGGTTTTTACATGTTAATTTGGAATGGAAAATATTCCAGTATCATCATCATTTCTGAAATACCACTTCCAGAATATTTCCAAGAACGATTGACTGCATTAGGAAATGAATTGGAAATGACTTTCAAAGATCAATTACAGGATATCTTCACAACAGAACAGTTTCCTACATCTATCATAAAGAAAATGGTTCGGAAGCATATTGCATTGCATTATTTTTCCGCTTTTGTTCTCAATGAGGGAATTTTAACCTTAAAAAAAGTCAAATTATCAAGAAAAGACAAAAAAATGTTATCAATTCTTAAAGAAATTCATCTTCAAAAAAATGGCCTTTCTTACTTATTTTCAGAACAAATTATTTCTCGTCTTGAAAGGAAATATAAACGAAGTGAAGCAATTGAATTTTTCGAAAAAGCGATTATGTGGAATCTTTTGGTCGAGCTTACACAGGAAGAACAGAAGAAACTCATGTCTTAGCCTTTTAGAGTCAAGAATATTTTTTCCCTAGCCCAATTCTCTTTATCTTACTCGATTTTGAATTTATGTGTTCTTACTATAGAAATGAACCTCAGAAAATTCTGTCCTCAATCCATGAAGTAGTGAGGAATGTTTTCCATTTAAATATTCCTCGAAAAATAGTATAAGAACCTTCAAAACTACCTCAAAATTTTAGAAAATTTTCAAAAAATCATGTCTATAAAGAAACAAAGGTAAAAAAAATTCTTTTACCTGAGGATCTTAAATCCATAGATCGACTCGTCTGAATTGGTGCAAGGAATGACTTTACAGATAGAAGATTTAACAAAAGTTTATTTGATGGGTGAATTAACCGTTTCCGCTTTAAGCGGGATAACCCTGAATATAGAGCAAGGACAGTTTCTTGTTATTTTAGGACCATCTGGTTCTGGAAAGACGACTTTACTCAATGTTATTGGAGGGATTGACCGTCCAACCACGGGAAGAATTCTTTTTGGTACTAATGGAGAAAGTACTGATCTCGTGTCTCTTCCGGAAAAGAAGTTGACGAAATATCGTCGACTTAATGTGGGATTTATTTTCCAGTTCTATAATCTGGTGGCTTCTTTAACAGCATATGAGAATGTCGAACTAGCAGCCAAGCTCACTAATCCCTCGGATGAAGCACGAAGAATATCCAAACAATTATTGGAAGAGGTGGGCTTAGGAGATAAAAGTAAAAAATTTCCGGCACAGCTTAGTGGGGGCGAACAACAACGGGTGGCCATTGCAAGAGCACTGGCAAAAAAACCTAAGATCTTACTAGCTGACGAACCCACTGGAAATATTGATAGTGAAACCACTGAAAAAATCCTTAAACTCCTTCAACGTATGAATGAGAATCATAATGTCACAATTATTCTTGTTACTCATAATGTGGGAATCTCCACTTTAGCAGATAAGGTTATTTACCTACGAGATGGAAAAATATTTGGTACCTCAAAATATGACCCAGCAAAAGAGAAGGAATTCTGGGAAGAACTTACAGTAGCCCCCTCTATTGACAAAGCATAGTTTTTTCGGGTGATTATATGAAATTATTATTTTTACGAAAAGCCTGGCGGGATGTGAGAAGGAAGAAGCTTCAATCTATTCCTATTATCATAGTCATTACTCTTGGAAGCATTATTGTTGTTCTTTATTCATCATTGTACTTTAATTGGCTTGAGGTTGAACATATTTCTTGGATCGACCATCGTTATCATCATCTATTAATAACAACAAATCGAATGAATAAATCAAACTTAACAGAAGTAATTAATGATGTCCAAGAAACCCTATCCATAGAGTTTGAATATGAATTACGAGATTTCTACGAACTTCAAGTGTCAAAGTCTGAACAATCTGGGCCTACAGTTACTACATACCTATATGGAGTTCGGGATGAGGAATTATCTGTTAATAAACTATATTATCATGAGGGGTACACAGAAACACTACATGAGTCATCTGCTTCAAATGTTGCAGTAGTAGAAAGAGTAACCGCTGAAATCCAAGGTTGGGAAATAGATGACGAATTACAAGTTTTCATTCCAGATTATGGGATTTTAAACTTAACAATTATCGCTATGGCTGATTCACCAGAATTTATGATATCACCTGGGCTTATATCTGAATTTTACGGACGAGGTACATGGGATGGACCAGTAATCTGGATGAAACATCAAGATTTGGAACATCATATTAATAACTCTGATTACGTAAACCAGGCCAATCAGATTGCCTTGTATTTCAATAATCCCTCAGAGAGAAATTCATTCTTAAACGAAATCTTGAATCTCATGAGTAAAAAATATGGGGCTAATTCCATAGTTCAGTATAGTGGTCGTGATCCATTTCTATTAAGTATTTCACCAACATTTTCAGGTATGGCCTTAATCTTATCTTTTGTATTCGCAGCTATTACAGGGATTATGTTATTCATCGTCCTAAAGCGGATACTTGAGGAAGAAATCACTACTCTGGGTATCTTTAAAGCGTTAGGGTTTTCAAACAGTGAGATCGTCACAAGTGGAATATTATATTCTTGGTTAATGGTTTTTATCGGGGGAATCATTGGTACAATAATAGGTTTAATTGCAGGTCTTATGTTTGGTGGTTTCTATATTGACCTCGCAGGAATAAAGAGATTACCTAATACTCCTACGACTTCGATTCTCTTATTTGTACCCGCAGTTGGATTTCTCCTTTTGATTTTTGCGTCTATAACCGCAGGGTCTCTTTTAGCTTGTCGGAGAATTCTCCGAATGGCACCAATTGAAGCAATGCGACCTCAAGCGATGTTCAAACCAGCACGTCCAGTTCTTCTAGAAAGAATGGTAATAAAAATTAAGTCTCTCTCCCCCTTAACAAAATTCTCAATTCGTTCTATCTTTCAAGAGAAACGTAAAGGAGTTTTCGTAATTGTTGGAATTATTCTCGCGATGTCAATTTCCATCTTCGGTACAACTGCAGGAACAAGTTTTATTTCTGGCTTAAACAAACAATTTGATTTCTATCAAACCTGGGATGTGCAAGTATCCCTCAATCAATATCAAAATGCATCACAAATAGAAACAAAGCTTGAAAACCTCACATGGGAGGATTACGAGCTATTTGTTATAGTCCCTGTAAGATTAACACAAGACCTGACTCAAAAATATGTTATTACAGGGCTTGAACTAAATACAAAGGCACGTAATTTTGATACTGGAAGTGTTCCAGGATATCAACATGTTGTAATCACAAAAGACTTGGCTATTAAGTTTGACATCAGAAAAGGTGATAACTTATCAATCATTGACGTTTATGGAACTGAAAGGGAATTAGAGGTTGACAACATACTCAATGAATTCACGGGTGGTGGAGTATATACCTCAATTGAAACAGCTCGGTGGATAGCTGGAATTCCCGAAACAGATGCAAATGGTATTTTTATTCATACGACGGATTCAGAACAGATAGAAAAGATACTAAGTGAGGATTCTTCAGTCCAAGAAATAGTCATCAAAAGCAAACTAGCTGCATCAGTACGAGAAGGAATGATGGTGGGATATGGTATGTTGATGCTTGCCATGTCTGCAGGCTTAGTCGTCGGTGTCGCTATTGCGGTCACAGTAGTATCAATTTCAATTTCGGAAAGAAAACATGATTTTATAAACTTCCGTGCATTGGGAGTGTCTAATCAAGAGATTTTTAGAACAGTGCTACTCGAGTTAGTTATCACAAGCCTTCTTGGAATTTTTATTGGATTTTTTACTGGTACTGCCATGGGAAACTTCATCTTTGGCTGGGCAGCAGAATTTGGGGTCGTACTTATTATGGAAATTAATCCACTCGGTACTGGATTGTCAATACTCAATGTTTTGCTCGCGATAACCTTAGCAACCTATCTCTCACTTCGCGCCTTATTCCATACCACTATTTCCGAGGAGACAGTGAGTCGAATTATCGGTTGACTCTCTCCTTCACTTTTTATCCAAAAAATTTCTTGACACAATTAGGACACAGATTAATGGCACCGAGTTCTTTACGGTCAATTTTGTAACTATGGACAGTACAAACAAGATTCTTACAGGCAAAACAGGCTTGTTGAGCCTTATTTGTACGGCAAACGAAACAAAAATTTGAATCTATTGAAGCCCTGGTACCAATAAGGGGAAATAGCCGAAATTCAATTGATTCAACTAGCTCTTTTGGAACATCTAAGTTATCCAAACTTTTTCGCATGACATTCCAGTTATCAAGGGTCACATTCCTGTCAGACCAGATTCTTAGTTGATCTAGTAATTTTTGTTCATCCTGTTGAACACTAACCATCCTTTCTGGGAAAATTTGGACAATGGGAATAATGAATGTGTGTTTTCTACCATCAAATAGGAGTGACACTTCTTGAATCAATTCTGCATTAATCATACTTGACAAATGATGATTTAAGCTGGCTCGTTTCAAATTAAATTTTATTGCAAGATCATTTTTTGATACGAAATTCATCGTAGATATGAATTGAAATAATTCTCTACGTCGTTCACTGTTAAGAGCTTCAAATATGAGTGAATAATCATCAAGTGTCATGGCCAGCATGTATCCTCTGTATAAAGTCGCTTAATTCTTTTTTTACTTGTTCGTTTTAAATTTTACAGCTAAAATTTCTGTTTAAAGGTGCGTATTACCCGCCTAGGACTCAATTCAGAAGAAATCATTATATAGAGAGACGTTCCTTATGAGCAAGAGGTCGATTGTCATGAAAAAATCTACCTTCTTAAAATATTTATTAATGAGCCTGATATTTGGAAGTTTTCTAGTTGGTGGCTTCCAAATGACTGGTGGTACCACTGTTGTTGACGGAGAAATAAAAGCTGGATTGATCTACGTCAGCCCAATCGGAGATTATGGTTGGACACATGCCCATAATGAAAGCAAAACAATTGTGGACGATAAATACGATTGGTTAACAACAGCGTATATCGAGAGTGTCGCA
>JBHLPG010000172.1:0-8015 GCA_048939725.1 Promethearchaeota archaeon
GGCTATTTTTAAAAATTCTTCATATCTTTCTCTATATTGATTTGAATGAAGAATTGCATAAATGTAATATAAAATGTCCACTTCTATTAGTCTGTTTTCTCTCTCATATTCATTTTTAATAAACTCCTTAAAGTTATCAGAGAAGTTCACTACTTTTTCATAACCAACATTTGATTTTTCATATACAAATAAAGGAAATAACGGCGCGTTGTTTCCTGGTCTGGTTGCCATAACACCTAGATCAATAATATCTTCAGTTATCAGAATGTCCCGCCATGAAGCTGGTCTGGAATTTCTAGAAATGATTAAGCCTAAGTTTTTTTCAGTGATCATTTGCCGCATAACCTTCCCTCGTGGTCTTTCATGAAATCCTCTGGATGAACCAGTGAAAAAGGTATATCTTTTATCAAAAGGACGATAGAGAATGTGAACAATCCTCTCGCGAATTTTTTCCTCCAAAGTTACCCTTGACATTTCATGGTTTAATCCACATCGTTCAATATCAAGTTTAGCTTTTTGATATGTCCACTGCCGTTTATCATTCTTCAGCATGTATTTTATTTTTAGATCAGCTTCAGGAAGCTTAATAAAATCCTCTATAATTCTTTGAACTTTCATCGGATTATCCTGGACGGTAAGACCATCTTGACCTGTCATGATACCTACAGAAAATTGGGAGAAAATGTCTGGAATGGCCCACCAAGACTTGTATTCACTCCATCGCTTACTATTTAAGTGATAAAACATATACCAGGGACTATGAGAAAGGACTGGTTTCCATTTAATCGTAGAAAAATCGTTTGTTTTCAAAAAATTATATTTTAATTCTCGTGATCCCCATACATCGGCCTTGAATATTTCTGTTTCTCCTTTCTTGTCTGGGTTCTTTATAAAAAACGAAACACATACCCCCTGTTGGATGTCAAAGACATTTTCATCTTTGGATCCATCAGAACATTTCTCTTTTCTTCTTATATTCCCATGAAGATCAAGAATGTAGATATCTGTAAATGTCTGGATCAGTTCATACCTCATCCCTCTAAAAGTTGGATTATCAATAAAACTGTGATTTGTTATAAATGCTAAGACACCATAACCTGTTTTTTCAATCTGCCATTGACCGAAACGTATGAATTTCACATAGTCATCATTGAGCCATTTAGGGTTCTTTTCGCCAAGTGATTGCCCATCTATCTCGAAATAATTGACTTTTCTGGTTCTATCTTCGTTTTTTCCTCGTAAAAGATCATCAATCCACTTTAATTTATTTGATGAATGTCCAGAGTATGGAGGATTACCTAACACAATTGAAATGGGAACTTCCATTTTGATTTCATTAGCATTTCTATTTTCTTCTGATAAAAATCCAGTAACTGGAAGAAAATTACTTCTATGAGATTCTTCTAGTGTATTTGTCAAATAGACTCCTAGTTGTTGATCCTGAAGATCAAAACCAGTTTCTTTCAGTTTAATTCCGAGTTTAAGATTAGCAATAATATATGGGATCATTAAGAGTTCAAAACCAAAAATTCTCGTTAAAAGGTTATTTTCAACATAAGAGTTCCATTTTTGAATAGAAAATTCACCTTTAGTATTTTCTTTCTCTCTATACAGAGCGTAAATTAGATCAATTATGTGATTAAGAAATGTACCAGTTCCAGTTGCTGGATCAAGAATTATAAATTTAGGGTTTTTACTTCCGTCTGATGTGATATAAGATTCATCTACAAGTCCGTCTTTACATTTAAATTCTTCTCTCAAAATCCGATCAACAGAGCGAACGATAAAAGAAACGACAGCATCAGGAGTATAAAAAACACCACGATCAACCCTTTGGTTTGGGTCGTAAAATTTTAAGAAAATTTCATAAAAGTGGATTAAAAGATCTTTCGATCTCTTTTTTGAATTAAAATCGAAAATTACTGCTTCTATATCAACCTCCTCAAGCATTCGAATAAGCTCATCGATTCCAAGAATTTTCATATCTATTTGTGATCTTTGATATTCATTTAATTGAAAGACCTTATCCAAATAATTTTTTAAAAAGGGATTCGTTGTTCCTAACACATTTTTTAATCTGAATTCTTCTAATTGATACATTTTTAAAATAAATAACCCATAAGATATTGTTTGAGCATAAATGTCAGCAAAGGCTTCCAATGTGAGATCAATTGGCAAAATTTTTTTCAAATTCTGGAATATGCTATAAATATAACCACCCTCATCTCCTACCGAAAAATAATTTTCAATGTTCCTACGAACATTGAGAGCAGCTTGAGCTAGGTTTTTAGCCACTTCATCAGATGTCGTCATTGTTTCCTTCATTGTTGTTTCTTTTTCTCTCATCTTTAAAAAAATACTTAATATGCAGCTTTTAAATCGACACATTTTAGAAAGCTACAAAAGATATCATATGCATTCAAAATATAATGAATGAGATATAAACAGTCTTACTTAATGATTGTCAAAATGCGTTTATAACATTATACAATATTAAATTACAATTAAGGGACTAGTTACAACAAGAGTAAAAGCGAAATCTTCACTGAGGCGTAAAAAGATGAGATTAAGGCATTTATTGCGAGGAAAAGCTCGTGGCGTAACTCCTGTTATTGCTACAATCCTCTTGATTGGTCTGGTGGTGGTAGCAGGGATTGCGGTTGCTATAGTAATGTTTGGAACTATAAATTCTCCTGATCCAATGGACGTTGAGATTCTTGCGATTTCTGATTTTGAAACTACTGATTCAAATGTATTCATCGATCAATTTTCTGTTACGCTTCATAATGCAGAACGAAGTAATGTTCGTATAGAATCTGATGCATTCACGTTAAAGTACCTTAATGACACAGCAATTGAGGGATGGACAATGGATCCTGATCAAGCTTTATATCTATCCCCTAGAGAGATAGTAACAGTCAGCCTAATTTGTGATCCGATATTAGGTGATCAATTAATGCCTGGTGAAGATGCTATTTATATTGAGGTTCAGGTATTTCCTAGAGATAGTACAAGTGAACGATTAGCACAAACCTTCAGCTCTGATCTATTATCTGTTGGAGGTACAAGTGGGCCTGTATTTTTAGGATCTCAATCTTCTGGTTTTAATTTGGAAGACACTGGATTAGATATTAATTTCACAATAACAAACAATGGAAGTTTAGATCAGGATTTAGACCTTGAGCTTTATACTGATTCTCCTAACAACATAACATTCGCCATCATGAATGTTAACAGAACCACAGTATCATTTTCTTTAGCAGGATTTGATAACACAATCATAAATTGTACAGTTTTTCCAACAGCTAGGGCTAGTGTAGATGATGTGTATATAGTTTCAGCATTCCTTTGGGGGGAAGAAGGGTTAGGACTAATCCAAATTATAAGTATACCTCTTATTTACGTAGGTTGATATTTTATTTTATCATTCTCAATTATTTTTTAACCCAGGGCTGAAGTAGGTTATGAGGATAACTCCTCTTCAATAATTGCGTCAATTTTTGTTCTTAGGTCCTCATCTTGAGCAGAATTTATGGATCTTAATTTCCGAGATAATTTGAGTAACTTCTTCTTTGACTTAGAAGAAATAGTAAAAGGATTCAAAATAGTAGCATTCATTAATTCTGTTGGTTCCAGTTTTAAAGTATCACCGCCATAACACCTACCCACATTACGTAAGGAGTTAGCTGTGTTATTAGAATTTAAAATTACCCAAAATAGGATTAAAATTTCTTTTGAAAGATTCTTTTCTTTTTTAGGATAGATCATCAAGAAGGTATTCAATGGCCTTACTTCCGCTTCATTCAAGATAAATCTTGGATTACCACGACTTAAATATGTGAAGATAAAATGGGGGACGTCTCTCTGTTCCATTTGAAACCAGACTTTTCGTGTTTTTACTAAACTCCCATTTTGTACATTTTGGTTCAATCCTAGCTTAAGGTAATTCAGTAAGTGTTGGTCTTGAATGTTGTTGAATTCATTTTGGATGTTAAGTAACCAAACTTTACGTTTTTCATCTTTTAGACGGTTGTAATCCTCCTTCGATAATAAGTACTTTTGGACATATCGAGTTTTAGTAATGGTAGGAACAACATATTTAGAATCAATTTGATTTTCTGCCAATTCATCCTCATTAAAGGTGAAAAACTTATTTTTTCCTGTTGCAATCCCTCGCATCACTTTGAAAAAGGTTGATATTTCAGTTAATTTCTCATTTTTCCTTTCGTTGGAGAAGGCTTCAGAGCGTGTCCAATTACTAGCTGGATCAAGATCAATTTGCCTTTTATTGTGTAATTCTCCCTCTGTCCATTTGAAAACTTCATTACTTTCGATTTTGAGATAATTGAGGATTTTTTCTTTTGAAGTCCACTTTTTTACAATTAAAAGCTTAGTTACATCTATTGGCTTTGGTTTCTTCCCTTCAACTATGAAAATACAAGCAGCTGTATCAACACCAGAGAAAATATTCATTGAATGGTGAAAAACAATAATATACGGAACTCTAAACCTATCTTTTAATATTTTTTTTAAGTATATGCTATTTTTCGATTCAAAGCTTATAGTAGGAGTAATGAAGACCATTCGTCCTTCTTTAATCAATAATTTTAACGATTTGAGAATGAAATACATGAATAAACTGGATATTCTACTAAATTTTCCAGCACCAAAAGAACTTTCAATCTCCTCTCCCACCTCATTTTTTATTTCAGAAGATACAACATGATGGCGGGAGTAAGGAGGATTACAAATTATTGAATCAAATCCATTGGATTTCAGCTCCATATATGTGTCTAGACTTCCTGGAAAAGTTAAAGCGAGAATGTCATGAATACTCAGGTTAAAACTATTCGAATTAGAAGCAAGAAAATCACCATATGTCCATTCTATTTGATATGGAGATGCAAATAAATTCACATTCGCAATTTCGTATAGAAGTGGATGAAGTTCTATTGCTGAAATCTTCCCTTGGTAAGTGGGTGAAACTCTTTTAAGAGTGTAAAGAAAAGTTCCTGGTCCCGTACAGGGATCAAGTATATTCCTTGGCTTATTTTTTATAGCTAATTCAATCATAAGTTCCGCAATATATTCTGGGGTCCAGAATTGTCCCATCTTTCGACGAAATTTTTGATTCAACACCTCTAGATACAATGAAGACATTAATTCTGTTGATTGGTTCAGAAATAGTTGATCAAATTCAAGTAAAGAGGAAGAAATAATCAAAGTGCTATGATTTGCAATAGAATCAAGGATTGACGGAATGAATAATCGAGGATAAGTTTGTTTAAGAAGATCTGTTGTTGTTTTATAAGACGCATAGATTGTTTTACTATCTAAGAGGCCATCGCCATAAAGGGCAATAAACCTAAGGCGATTGAGGATAAGTAAGGCTGCAAGCTGTCTAAAGGTATCCAATGAGTCCAAAGGGATATCTGTTAATTCTGAAAACGAAGATAATTGTTTTTGTTGATGAGGAGTCAGTTTATCCTTAAAATTTATGGGAATTGAATTGACAATTAATTGAAGCTTTTTCTCAATCAAATTTGACAATTCTTGGGTCACCGTTGCTGGTTCCAACTTCTTTTGACTAATTATAATAGAATTGATGTTTAATATTTAAACGATGTAGGGGATTTTCACTGGTTCTATGTTTAATAAGCGATAATACACAAGTAATTGTCCCCTATGTTGGATGCTATGCTCTAACATTTCTAATAGAACCTCTAATTTGCTAGCAGATCTGTTAAAGTTATCTAGAATATCATTTAGGTCAGTTGGAGATAATAGTTTAAGATGATTCAAAGTTTTCTTAACGACAGTAGTGTATAGATTATTTATGTCTTGAGCTGATCTAAAATCAGATATATTATAAGATAGCAGCTCCCAATGATTAGTAGCTAACCCCCGTGAGTAGAATTCAAGTGAACGAATCATGTGAAGTATTATTTCCCCTAGTGGACGTCCAGATTGAACAGGTTCACTTATAACGACTTCATCTGTTAATTGATTAAACAATAATTTGGTTTCTTCAAAATGACGCTCAATAGCAGATATTAGGAAATTATAAACCTGTTGCAAGATTATTCCTCTCAATTTTTCCCTATTTCATTTCTATCTGAATAGTTCTTCTGCTGCATCCATCATTCTGACAAATCTCGTGTTTTTCGATTTCATATGCGAAATTAGGTGATCTAAAACCTTTATACGATAAGCGTGGCCAATACAGGCAGGATGGAACGTATAATTAATAATTCGATGAGTTGGGGGTATGTCTTCCATATCAAGAAAAGCATCGAATTGGTTTTTCCAAATTTCAAATACATTTACAGGAGAATGTTGATGGCTTTCGAACATAACCCAATCATCTAGAAACCACTCTACTGGAAATTCAACCATTTTATTTGTCAAATCGGGAAAACTAAGGAGATAAGGATGATCATCTGCCATTAAGCTTGAATCATAGATATATCCTGCCTCTGCAAGTAATCTCAAGGTATTTGATGAAAGTTTGAAGTAAGGTGCCCGAAAACCAAGTATTTTATCTGTGAAATTTTCTAAAATTCTTGTTGTATTGTCGATAATGGCTTTCTCCTCATAGATTGAGAGGGTATCAAAGTATTCATGTAGATAACCATGAGCTGCGATCTCATGTTGGTTATCAATGATTGATTTCGTTAGCTCAGCGTATTTTTCACCTACCCAACCGCATACAAAAAAAGTTGCTTTGATACCATGTTTATCGAGTAAAGATAAAATTCTTGGTATTCCTCTCCGAACTGCAAATAATCCTTTCGAAATTCTTCCTGGCTCTTCAAGCTGCCGAGCTTGGACACTATCAGCATCAAAATCAAACGTTAAGCATACTGTAATTTCATCACTGCTCATTTTCACTCATCTTGTTCTATTGTTATTTCTTTCGTAAAATAGGTAATGTCATACAATGAGGTCCTCCACCACCTCTGGAGAGTTCTCCTCCTTGAATGGGTAACACTTCTACATTTCTCTCTTTCAATTCATTAGCAATTCGCTCATTCCATTCATAAATCACTACTTTTCTCTGATCCAGACACACAACATTGGCACCAAACAGATACAATTCGTTATCAGTAATAGGAATTCCCTCTGCATCATAATTTTCTTGAATAAAATTCATTAAAGGGACAAATTCAATGGGTTCATCTTGTTGGTTTATTCGTACGGGAAAAGTCTCTACAGATGCAGGGTGATAAATAAAGAGATCTCGATCAACAAACATAAGGCCCCCGTCTAGATGCACTCGCCAAGAGGGGAGTGGAACATAGATAACCGTGTCTACAACACTTTTCTCTAAGAGAGCTCTTGTTACTTGAGAAATTCCCTCCTCATTTGTACGAATTCCATTGGAACCAATCATTAAGGTGTTTTCATCTGAATAAACAAAATCACCACCTTCTAATAAGCCAGGAGCAATTATTGATATGAGCTGAGGTATTTCAAGTTTTTTTAATGCTCGTGCTACAAGTATTGGTTCTGGTCTCCGAACTTGATGTCCCATACGCATCTGAATGCAACCTGAGCTTGTAATTGCACCAGTATCCCGAGTATAAACCATATTTGGATCAATCACAGAAAAATCTTGCTCTTCTAGGAGATCATTAAGCAGAACGACTTCCACGTTTTCTCCTCGTAACAATTCACAGAAAGCATCATGTTCTTGTTGGAATCGCCGCCAGTAGACAACGTCGCGAAAGGTTAGTTCTTGATAGGAATCTTTTGTCACTTGAGTAACTTCTATACCAGGACGGTACATTAGCACTTTTCGTAAAGGATAGTATTCACAGGTAGCACCAAATTCCAAACCATCACCACATGTAATACGTTGCAAATTAAGGAGATAATTATTATACTAAATAGTTCTTCGATACATAATTAGGCTATTTTAAGCCCATTCGGTACTTTTCTTTCAGGTTGAAGTAAAACGACTTCCCCCTTTCTATCCATTAAGACTCCTAAAATAAGAACCTCAGACATAAAAT